>PHBE01000021.1 GCA_002841885.1 Deltaproteobacteria bacterium HGW-Deltaproteobacteria-18 | reverse complement strand
GGTACAGGGATCGAACCTATGACCCTCGGCTTGTAAGGCCGACGCTCTCCCAGCTGAGCTAACCGCCCCGTCCCGTCCAACGAGAAACAGTCTTTATAGAGCCACATGCCCGCTGTCAAAGACTTTTTTCAAAAAAAACGAAAAAAGTTGAAATTGTCTTGAAGACGGTCCGGACAGAAGGGGAGGGGAGCAAATAGCCGAATAAAAAAAAGGGCCGTCCGAGATGGACAACCCTTGTGATCTTCTACAGGCAGTCTCTTAACCGCAGGAAGTGCAGGAAGAGCAGCCGGAAGCAGAAGCCTTGAGCCCCGATTTGATATTGAAGCCCATGTGCGGGTGGAATTCCACGGAAATGGGCTTCGATTCTTCCATCAGAGCGGTTTCAACCAGGAATTTGTATCCGTCAATTTCGTGTACTACGTCGTTGTCTTTTTGCTCATCCAGAGCAAGCGCCAGGCGAGGCCCGCCTCAGCCGGCAGCCATGTAGACCCGGATCGGGGACACTTCTTTGCCGGCGAAGTGCATATCGAGCTGCTCTTTGGCAGCCTTTGTAAGTTCGAACATGGAATCCTCCTTTGATGTGGGAATGACCGAAGTAGTTATTGATTTTATCGATGTCAATCTCCGGGACCGCGCGATTTTTGTGATGGCTGCTCGTAAAATCCCGAAAAACGCCGTCAGCCGTGAACATCGTCATCCCGGAAAAAGATGCTTGTGTCTTACACTCAAGAAAGTTTAACGTGTCTTTATCCCCGATCACCAGAACCCCGGCCCGGAAATGAGCTCGCATAAAGCCCGCATCCTGCTTGTCGACGACGAAGCGACTCTGCTTGAGTTGCTCGGAGATTTTTTGCGTGAGCAAGGTCATGAGGTCATCCTGGCGGACACTGGCGCCAAGGCCCTTGACCTTTACAATTCGGAACTGCCGGATCTCGTGCTTCTGGATCTGAAGCTGCCGGATCTGTCCGGGCTGGACGTGCTCAGGCATATCTCCTCCCGGGATGACGAAACGGGCCTTATCGTCATTTCCGGAGTCGGTTCCACGGACGATGCCATCGAAGCCTTGCGCCGGGGCGCGTGGGATTTTCTGGTCAAACCCTTCCTCAATCTGGAATTCGTGCTGCATTCCGTAAACAAGAGCCTGGAAAAAGTGCATCTCAAACGGGAAAACAGGCTTTATCGCGAACACCTTGAAGAAGAGGTGGAGCGCCGCACCACCGAATTGCGGCAGGAGATCATCACTCGTAAACGCATCGAGGAGGATCTGCGCCGCAGCGAGACGCGCTACAAGGAGCTCAGCCTTACCGATGAACTGACAGGGCTCTACAACGCGCGCCATTTCTTCCGTCAGGTCCAGGCCGAGGTGGAGCGGGCCATGCGCTACAACAGCCCGTTGTCCCTGTGCGTCCTCGATATCGACAATTTCAAGCTGTATAACGACGCCTACGGCCATCTGAACGGCGACGCCGTGCTGTCGGAACTGGGGCGGGTCATCCAGAAGCTCGTCCGCGATTCGGACTCGGCCTACCGCTACGGGGGCGAGGAGTTCATCATCGTCCTGCCCGAAACCGCCCGCGAAGAGGCGGCCCGCGTGGCGGAACGCATTCGGACCAGCTTCTTCGCACACGCCTTCTACCCCAGAAACGGGGAAGGCATCCATGTTTCGATCAGCCTCGGCGTGACCAGCTACATCCCTGGGGAATCCGTTTCGGATCTCGTCGACCGGGCCGATCAGAACATGTACGCAGCCAAGAAGTGCGGAAAAAACACCACCATCTGCAGGTGATGCGAAATAGCTCCCACAAGACCGTAAAAGCCTTCCCCGAGCTTGCCCTTCAGGAAGTCATGTCGGCAACGCCTTCACTACCTGCTCATAACCAATCTATTCATCCCTCGCCATTCATCAAGGCCGTCAGACGACAATAGCCGCACTCTCCGGCAGACGTCGGGTATCCGCAGGTCGTGCAGGGCTGGATGTCAACGCTTGTTTCGCCTCGCGGTGCAAAACCTTGGCGGCCGTCCTTGAGAAACCCGTCATAAAAGCGGATCTTGCGACCCGGCTGGATGTCTTCCAGATCGGCAAGCAGGTTCTTGTAAATGGGAAAGCTGGCCTTGGAACTGTAGGGACATGGGGCGTATCCGTAGTCGATACCAGCCAGAAAGCAGAGATTCGCGGTTTCGAACTCGGTCAGGCGGAAAAGCGGCTTGACCTTTTTGGCGAAACCCTTCTCGGCAGGCATGACCGGTCCCTGATCGCTCAGAAATTCCACATCCCAGCGCATGACATTGGCGAATAGCCGGGAAGTCTCGTCGTCGAGATTGTGTCCCGTGGCCAGCACCGTGAATCCGTTCTCCTGGGCGAACTTGTTGAACAGGTAGCGCTTGGTCTGTCCGCATACGGAACAAATTGGGCGTTTGACCCGGCGTTTGACGTCGCACATGGCCAGTCCCAGCTTGGCAGTCTCGATGACGTGCAGGGGAATTTCGCTTAGCGTGCAGAAACGTTCCGCGTAGCCCCGCGCGATGGGTGATGATTCGGGAATTCCAAGATCGATGTGCAGGCCTTCGATGTTGTAGCCGAGATCCTTCAGTTGCCAGGCCAGGGCCAGGGAGTCCTTGCCGCCGGAAATGGCGATGAGGATGCGGTCGTCGAAAGTGAACATCGCGTGTTCCTTGATGGCCCGTTCCACCAGCCTGCGGGCGAAGACAAGGAAGCAGTCCTTGCAGAAAGCGGTATGGTGGCTGGGTAGGGCGACCACGGCTGGAATTTGACAGCGTCTGCACTTCATGCGGCTACCCCTTTGACCCGACGTCGCGCACGATGACGTGATCGCCGTATTTGAGATTCAGATCCGGAGTCAGAAGGCCACCGTCGCGGATGACGAGAGCCCGTCCGGGCTTGCGTCCGAGTTTTTGCAAGAGTTGCATGACAGTGGCGGCGCGGTCGATGGTCAGTTCCCGGTTTTCGGGTTCAAGGCGGATAGTTATCATAAGATTTCAAGTGTTAGGTTGCAGGTTTAGTGTTGTCGGCCTCAAAGGGACGTGTTCGGGAGTTTGCTCCTAAGTCGACGAGGACTCGAGATCAAGGCTTTTCGGATCCGTCCTGTCGGGTTTGTTCGAGTCATCGGTTATCAGCACGAGAAATCCATCCTCGTCCAGCCGGCCCGTATCCCGGGTGACGAACCAGCGGATGCCGTCCTCTACGATGATGGCTTTTTCGGTCAGATCTTCTCGGCCCAGATATCCCTGCATGACCTGGGTCCCGCCGATGAGGATGCGGCCGATCTCCCCGTGAGGCAGGTCCGTCAGGGTCTGCGGGTGCACGATGCGCAGGGCGGAGCCGGGCAGGGGCAGTCCCACGGTTCCGGGTTTGCGACCCTGCTGCACGCTCAGGTCCAGGGGATTGAGCACGTCGGGGGCATTGACGGTGGCCACGGGCGTGGTCTCGGTGGTGCCGTAGCCATCATGGACGATGAGCCCGAATTTGTGACGGAAGGCCTGCACGCATTGGTCGCAAAGAACCAGCCCGCCCGACAGAACGGAGCGCAGGGACGCGAACATGAGCGGATGCAGGGCGGGACTTGCGACATATGCTTCCAGCATCGCGGGATCGGCGCAGAGCATGGTCGCCTCGAAATCGACGCACAGGCGCCCCATCTTGCGGGCCTCGAAGGGGTCATGGGCACAGACCATGGGCACGGATTCGAGCAGCGGCAGGAACATGGTCATGGTCAGTCCGAGAGCGTCGTGCAGAGGCAGCGCGGTGAGCAGCACGTCGTCGCCCCGGGGCGGAAAGAGAGAGGCGATCTGCCTAGCATTGGTGATGATGCTGGAGTGTCCAAGGCGCACGCCAACGGGAGT
This sequence comes from Deltaproteobacteria bacterium HGW-Deltaproteobacteria-18, assembly GCA_002841885.1. Classification (NCBI taxonomy): domain Bacteria; class Deltaproteobacteria; species Deltaproteobacteria bacterium HGW-Deltaproteobacteria-18. The sequence continues at coordinate 100,422 of PHBE01000021.1, read as the reverse complement.
GGGCTCGTGCCTGGGCACAAAGATGATGGCCGCCGTTGCCTCCGGCTCGACGCGCAGTGGCAGGATGAAGCGCAGCAGGGCCACCGGCAGCAGGCGGATCAGGGCTCGCATCGGAGCTGTGCCGCGCAGGGATGTCCGGCTGTCTTCCAGGAACATGAAACGCGGTTCATCGTGAAGCGCGGCACATCCCCGGCTGCGCAATCGTTCAATGTGCTCGCGGGTGCTGAGTACCGTCTGGATTCCGGCCTGATGCAGGCAGCTCGCAAAGTCCTCGGCAGACAAGCCCGGATCGAGGTTGACCGTCGTTTTGCCGGCCATGAGCACGGCCAAGTTCGCCGTCGCACCCCTGACTCCGGGCGGCAGCAGGATACCCACCGCCTTCTCGGGCAGGTTCTTGAGCTTGCGGGAAATGTACAGAGCGGAAACAAAAAGCTCTTCGCCGGTGGCCTGGGCTCCGCTGGAATCGGCCACGGCAAGCCTGGCCGGAGCGCGTTTGACTGCGCGCAGCCACCTTTCCGTGAAGGAGGTCTGGGTGCGTGCAAACTCCTGCCAGGCCAGGATGGACTGACGGTGCACGGCGTCCTTGACTTCCTGTGGTGTGGCTGAGGCAGGCAGGGCAGGGCCGAAGCACAGATTGACGTCACGCGCCAGAACGCCATTGGTGTTGCGGCGGAAATGCCTGCTCACGGCGGACCACCTGCTGCCCCACAGACCGCGCAGGTAGAAGGGCACGATGACGCAATCGCTCTGGACCGCCGGAATGCAGTAGCCGCGCCTGAAGGCCCCGAGCTGACCGTTGCGGCTGATGGCGCCCTCGGGAAAAAGCACCACGCATTCCCCGGCCTTGAGGTTCTCGGTGATCTTGCGCAAGGCCGAGCTGCTGGCGGCGGAAGAAATGGGGATAACGCGGTACAGGTCCAGGAACCAGCGCAGGTACCAGCGGCTGTAATAATGACGTGACATGACAAAGCGCACGGGCCGTGGCACGGCCAGATGCAGCACGGCCCAGTCGATCCAGCTGGTGTGGTTGCCAAGAAGCAGCACTCCGCCCTGGGAAGGGATGTTGCCAAGGCCGCTCACGGCCAGCCGGTAGCGCTGCGCAAAGACGATACGCAGCAGAAAGCGCATGAAGGCCTGGGGCAGCTTGCGCAGGGTGTGCATCGAGCCCAGGCCCATGATCGCGGCCAGGCTCAGGATGATCGGCACGCTTGAAAGCCCGGTCAGGGACGCCAGCACCGTCACGCACAAAAAGAACAGCATGAACACGTTCTGCAGAAAATTGTTTCCGGCCAGGATGGTGCCCAGGTCCGAATCCTTGGCGTTGAACTGAATGAGCGCGTTGAGCGGCACCACGTAGAGGCCGCCGAAAAAACCGTACACGGCCAGCAGGCAGCCCAGGGCCACAATGTTGTCCATGCCGGGGATGATGGCCAGACAGATGGTCATGCCCAGGGCGGCCAGGGGAATGATTCCGGTTTCGATGTAAGTCCGGGACAGTCTTCCGGCCGTGATGGAACCGACGATGATGCCAACGCCGCCGATGGCCAGCAAGCCTTGGGCGACAACGGTGGAGGTCACGCCGGCGAAATCCTTGAGGTGTGCGCCGAAGGCGGCGAAAAGTACCTGATTGACGGCCCAAAAGAGCGACAGGCCGAGTACGCACAGCCAGATGGTTTCATGGCCGTGAATGTTCTTCAAGTTGTTCTTTAAGTACGTCCCGCGGACATATGTCCTGAAATCCAGGCGAAGGGAGGCGTCACCCGGCTTGTACTGCGGGATGCGCAGGGCCATGAGGGTCTGCGCCACGGCCCCCGCGATGAGCAGCAGACCGCTGGGGGCGATGGCTTGCAGGATGCCTTCCTTGGTCGTCGCGTTGCCGATGAGTGATTCGAAAAGCAGGGAGAAGAGCACGCCGCCAAGGAGAATGGCGACAATGGTCACGGCCTGGACCACGCCGTTGGCCATGCCGAGGTTGTCCTTGCCAGCCATTTCCTTGATGTAGCCGTATTTGGCCGGGGAATAGAAAGCAGACTGGGCGGCCAGGATCAGGGTCAGGACAAAGGCCGCTTCAAACCAGCCCAGCAGATAACTGCCGTAAATGAGCACGGTCAGGGGGATGGCCAGGCCAGCAGTCCAGCGCATGACCCGGTGTTTGGAAAAACGGTCGGCCAGAAAACCGGCAGGGGTGAAGAACATGATGAAGGGCAAAAGGATGCAGGCGTTGACCAAGGCTGTCAGCGCAATCTGCGTGGACCCGTCGTAGCATTTGAAGACCGTGTTCTGGATGATGATCTTGTGCCCCAGATCGAGCATGGCATTGATCAGAACGACCAGAAGGTAGGGCATGAACCCCCGGATTCCAAGGAGACGCCGGTGGCTATTTTCTCTGGCTGCCATGGGTCACAGCCCCAGCATGCGCAGGCAGGAGGCGGTGACCAGCGCGGGCGTATCGGCATTCAGTGCAAGCTTTTTGTAACGGTGCAGAACAAGGGGCTGCATGATGGCGCCCATGAGCAGTCCCGCATGCAGGTCGGCATCGCAGGGGGGAATGTCGCCAGCTCCCACCGCCTGGCCGACGAAACGTTCGGCCATGGCCATGGGCTCGGTCTCGCGGCTCAGGAGTTTGTCCTCGGGAAAGCCATGCTGGGTCAGCAGGATGAAGGCGAACTGGTCGGCATTATATATGTAATAGTCGTATATGGTCTGGATCGCGAGCCCAAGCCGCAGATCGAACTGCATGCGTTCGTCGAAGAGAACTTCGGAGACCAGATGGGTGAACTGGTCCAGTTCGCGGTTGAAGAGCTTCCAGGCCATCTCTTCCTTGCCGGAATAGTAGCGGTACAGGGCGCCCTCGGTGACTCCTGCCTCGCCCGCGATGTCTTTAATGGTGGTTCGGGCCAGCCCTTTGGTGGCAAAGAGGCGGATGGCGGATTCTTCTATGGTCTCGCGCTTCATGACTGGTCGTGACATGGGTGGTTCTCCTTACTTATGTGAGTATGTATTTACTTACTTTTGTGCACAGGTCAAGAAAAAGGGCGTGCTCAAAAAGAACACGCCCGGGAGGGAGGTATAGCCAGGGCCTGGGGTTAGTTATGGCGTCCGGCTATCAGGTCTTGAATGACGGAAGGATCGGCCAGGGTCGAAGTGTCGCCGAAGTCTTCCAGAGCCGTGGAACCCGTGGTGATCTTGCGCAGCACGCGGCGCATGATCTTTCCGCTGCGGGTCTTGGGCAGCCCCACGGTGAACTGGATGACTTCGGGAGAGGCAAGCGGCCCGATCTCCTTGCGCACGTGGTTGCGCAGGGCCTTGATGAGTTCGTCGGACTCGTCCGCGTCGGCGCGCAGGGTTACATAGGCATAGATGGCCTGTCCCTTGATCTCGTGAGGCATGCCAACCACGGCGGCCTCGGCCACCGCCGGATGGGAGACCAGGGCGGACTCGATCTCGGCCGTACCCAGACGGTGCCCGGAAACGTTGATGACGTCGTCGAGGCGGCCCATGATCCAGAAATAGCCGTCCTCGTCCTGGCGGGCGCCGTCACCGGCCTCGTAGCGGCCCGGAAAGCGGTCGAAATACTGCTGCTTGAAGCGTTCGGGATCGCCGAACACCCCGCGCAACATGCCCGGCCAGGGGCGCTCTATGACCAGGTGCCCGCCTTCGTTGGCAGCGGTCGGATTGCCTTCGGCATCCACGATGCGGGCGTGCACGCCTGGCAGGGGGCGGGTGGCGGAACCGGGTTTCAAAGGCGTGGCGAAGGGCAGGGCGGAGATGAGGATGCCGCCTGTTTCCGTCTGCCACCAGGTGTCGACCACGGGCAGCTTGGATTTGCCGATGTTCTCATGGTACCACATCCAGGCCTCGGGGTTGATGGGCTCGCCGACGCTGCCCAGCACCCGCAGCGAGGAGAGGTCGTTCTTCGTGGTCCATTCCGATCCGTCACGCATGAGCGCCCGGATGGCCGTGGGGGCCGTGTAGAAGGAGGTGATCCTGAATTTCTCGACCAGATGCCAGAAGCGCGACGGATCGGGATAGGACGGCACGCCTTCGAACATGACCGAGGTCACGCCCAGCGCCAGGGGGCCATACACGATGTAGGTATGCCCGGTGATCCAGCCGATGTCCGCCGTGCAGAAATGAATGTCGTCGTCATGCAGGTTGAAGACCAACTGCGTCGAGTGGGCCGCGTAGGTCAGATAGCCGCCCGTGGTGTGCATGACGCCTTTGGGCTTGCCAGTGGAGCCGCTGGTGTAGAGAATGAAGAGCAGGTCTTCGGAGTCCATGGGTTCGCATGGGCAGGTCGGGGCGATATTCGGATCGGCCACCACGTCGTGCCACCAGAGATCCCGGCCCTCGACCATGTTGATGTCGATGCCGGCCCTTTTTAAGACAATGCAACTGGTCACGGTGGGGCAGTCGACCAGGGCGTCGTCGACATTGCCCTTCAGGGGAATCTTCTTTCCGGCGCGAAGCACGGCGTCGGCGGTGACCAGCACCTTGGCATCGCAATCCTGGATGCGGTTCATGAGGCTCGCGGCCGAGAACCCCGCAAAGACGATGGAGTGGGTGGCGCCGATGCGCGTGCAGGCCAGCATGGCTACGGCCAGCTCCGGAACCATGGGCATGTAGAGGGCCACGCGGTCGCCGCGTCCGACTCCGAGTTTTTTGAGGATGTTGGCGAAGCGGATGACGTCGCCAAGGAGCTCGCGGTAGGAAATGTGACGGACATCTTCCTCGGGCTCGCCCTGCCAGATGATGGCGGTCTTTTCGCCCAGGCCGTTCTCGACGTGCCGGTCGAGGCAGTTGTAGCTGACGTTGAGTTGGCCGTTCACGAACCAGTTGATTTTGGGGATGTTCAAATCACAGTCCATGACCTTGTCCCAAGGCTTGCTCCAGCTGAGCAGCTCCTTGGCGCGGTCGGCCCAGTAGCCCTCGGGGTCCTGATCGGCGCGGCGATAGTGCTCCTCGTATGTCGCCATGTCGGGAATATGGGCGCGCTTGGCGGCGGGCGGGGTAAAGAGGCGCTGTTCGTGCTGCAGGCTCTGGATATTGTCAGGTGTCATGGTGGTTCCTCCTTTGCTGTTGGATAGGCGGTGTCCTTGAAGGACTTGATCTGGCAATAGGATGTAGAAGAAATGAATTTTGTTTTCCCCCCTTTTCTGGTAAATGGTTGATATTGGCGGTTAACGGAAACGCCACCACCTTCATGTCGGTAAACGGAGCTTTTCGGACGATGAGCGTCAAACACCTGGATCTGTTGTTCAAGCCCAATTCCCTGGCCATCATCGGTGCTTCCCGCGATCCGAATTCAGTCAGCGCGATCCTGATGCGAAACCTCATGTCCGGCAAGTTCCTCGGACCAGTGCTGCCTGTTTCCGGAGCTCAGGAGGCCATTTTCGGCGTCCTGTCCTATGTGGACGTGGCTTCACTGCCGCTGACCCCGGACATGGCCATCATCTGTTCCCCCGCGCAAGAGATACCCGATCGTCTTGTTGAGCTGGCCGATAACGGCACCCATGTAGCCGTGATCATGGACCCTGGTTATGCCTTGCTCGAAGCCAAAGAGCGAGCCCAAATGGACGAAAAGATCCGCAAGGTGCTGCGCGAGAAAGACCTTCGCGTGCTCGGGCCGGGCAGTCTGGGCATGATCGTCCCTGCGAGCGGGGTCAATGCGAGTCTGTCCCGGGTGGGAGCCAAGGAAGGCCGCATCGCCTTCGTGACCCAGTCCGACAGTCTTTTCGAATCGGTTCTGGACTGGGCCAAGACCAACAACGTCGGCTTTTCCCACTGCATCTCCCTGGGCCGCCAGCTGGACGTGGATTTCAGCAGCGTGCTCGACTATCTGGGTTCCGATCCGGCCACCAAGGCCATCCTTTTATATGTTGAAAACATCCAGGACGCGCGACGCTTCATGTCCGCGACCCGCGCCAGCGCACGCAACAAGCCCATCCTGGTCATCCGGCCGCGCCGTCTGCCCTGCGATCTGCGCGACGCCGCCAGCGAGCTTACGGAGATGGATCAGGACCAGATCTACGACGCCGCCTTCCGCCGCGCCGGCATGGTTCGCGTGGATGACATCGACTCCCTGTTCGAGGGCGCGCGCACCCTGGCCAACTACAAGCCACTGCGCGGCAACGGTCTGGCCATCATGACCAACGGCCAGAGCATCGGGCTGCTGGCCGCCGACACCCTGATCAACGGCGGGGGAGAGCTGGCCGCCATCACCGAGGAGACCCAGCTCAAGCTGGAGGAGATCCTGGGCCAGGAGCGCTGCTCGGACAATCCCGTGACCCTGCCCTACAACGCCACTCCCGATACCTATGCCCGGGTCCTCAGCGTTCTGGTCCGGGCGACGGATGTGGGCTGCGTGCTCATTCTGCATGTCCCGTTTCAGGGTACGTCAAGCCTCGAAATCGCCCAGGCCGTGACCCAGGTCGCCAAGACCAGCCGCTGCCTGGTGCTCGCCAACTGGCTGGGCGAAGAGACGGTGCGCGACACCAAGGACGTCTTCGAGGAAGCGTCCATTCCGGTCTTTGACCGTCCGGGCAAGGCCATCATGGCCTACCTGCACATGCTGCGTTACAAGCGCACGCAAAAAATCCTGATGCAGACCCCGGATTCGTTGCCTGCGGACTTTTTCCCGGACACGGAACACGCCCTGAAGATCATCAAGGACGCCCTCGAAGAAGGCCGCAACCATCTCACCGAGGACGAATCGCGCCAGGTTCTGGCGGCATACGGCGTGCCGGTGGTCGAGACCAAGATCTGCAAGTCGGCCATGCAGGCCGTGGAGGCGGCATCCGAGATCGGCTTTCCGGTGGCGCTCAAGATCCGCTCGCCCCAGATCAGCCAGCCCTTCGACATCGGCGGCATCGCCCTCGACCTGACCACTCCGGATCTGGTTTTCGAAGCGGCGGCCAACATGTCCGCGCGCGTCCATGCCCAGGTTCCCAACGCCTACATCGAGGGCTTCACCGTCCAGAAGATGGGGCGCAGACCCGGGGCGCACGAGCTGTTCATTTCCGTCTTCACGGACAAGATCTTCGGACCGGTGCTGCGCTTCGGTCACGGCGGCGTTTCCGCGCCGGTCATCAACGACCACTCCGTGACCCTGCCGCCCCTGAACATGGGACTGGCCAAGGAGCTCATCTCCCGCACCCGCATCTACAAGCTTCTGCAGGGCTCCCGGCGGCAGGCCGCGGCAGACATCGACGACATCTGCCTGGCCCTGATCCAGATCAGCCAGATGGTCATCGACCTGCCCCAGATCGTGACTCTCGAAATGAACCCGATCTTTGCCGACGATCTTGGAGTGCTGGCCCTCGGAGCCCGCATCTGGATTCAGCCCGCGCTGGTCTCGGGCCCAGAGAGGCTCGCTATCCGCCCGTATCCCCGCGAGCTTGAAGAGTGCGTGCGCCTCAAGAACGGCGAGCAGATCCTGCTGCGACCCATCCGCCCCGAGGACGCCCAGGCCCACCTCGACTTCATACACAAGCTGCCCGAGGAAGACCTGCGCCTGCGTTTTTTTGGTCTGGTCCAGAATTTTGTCCTGAGCGACATGCCAAAGTTCACCCAGATCGACTACGACCGTGAGATGGCCTTCATCGCTACGCAGAATGTCGATGGAGAGCCACGGACGCTTGGCGTGGTGCGCACGTCCACCAAGCCGGATAATTCGGCCGCCGAATTCGCCATAATCATCAGCGCGGACATGAAGGGAACGGGCCTTGGCTCCGTGCTGTTCGAAAAGATGATCCGCTATTGCAAGGGGCGGGGAACCCGCTACCTCGAAGGCCAGACCATGCCGCGCAACAAGGGCATGATCGGCCTTGCCAAGCGGTTTGGCCTGAAAGTGTCCCACAACTACGAGGAAGAGCTGGTCGAAATGCGCCTGCCTCTCTGGGAGTGGGAGCCCGACCGCTGATTTTCCGTTTTTTTTCAGTACCCCGAGACATCTGGATAATCCAATCGATTTCCGTTAAAAGATTACTTCGCGAGACCGAGCCTGTCCCCGCGTGAGCGGCGACAGGCTCGGAACGTGTTCAAGACCGGTCTTTTTCCTGGCGAGGGGAAAGATTGCAGGAGGATTCATGCAAAATATAGATACGGCCACACTGACCATCGACGGCAAGTCCTACGAGCTGCCCATAGTGCGCGGCACCGAGGGCGAAGTCGCGTTGGATGTGAGCTGTCTGCGCAGCCTGGCGGGGGTCATCACCCTGGACCAGGGCTATGCCAATACCGGATCGTGTTACAGTGCCATAAGCTTCGTGGATGGAGAAAGGGGAATTCTGCGCTATCGCGGTTACCCCATCGAGCAGCTGGCACGGCAGAGCTCTTTCGTGGAGACGGTCATGCTCCTCGTTTTCGGCGAACTGCCGACCCGCGAGGAACGGGCCGCATTTCGCACCATGCTCGGTGATACGGCCCTGCTGCATGAGGATCTCATGCACCACTTCGAAGGTTTTCCGCCCAACGGGCATCCCATGGCCATCCTTTCGGCGGTCATCAATTCGCTTGGAGCCTACAATCCCGATCTGCTGGACATCCAGACCGAAGCGGAGTTTCGCAAGGCCGTGGCAAAGCTTGTCAGCAAAGTGCGCACCATTGCGGCTTTCAGTTATCGCAAGTCCGCAGGGCTGCCCATCATCTATCCGGACCCCAGCCGCTCCTACTGCGAAAACTTTCTGCACATGATGTTTTCCGTGCCCTACAAGGAGCACGTTCCCACCCCGGAAGCCCAGAAGGCCCTGACGCAGTTCCTGCTGGTGCACGCCGATCACGAGCAGAACTGCTCCTGCTCCACGGTACGCATGGTCGGTTCGAGCGAGGCCAATCTCTTTGCCTCGGTTTCGGCCGGGATCTGCGCCCTGTGGGGCCGGTTGCACGGAGGGGCCAACTCCGCCGTTGTGCAAATGCTCGAAAACATCCGCGACGGGGATCTCACGGTCAAGGAGTGCATCGAGAAGGTCAAGCGCAAGGAATACAGGCTCATGGGCTTTGGGCACCGGGTCTACAAGAACTTTGATCCCCGGGCCAAGGTTCTCAAGGAATGCGCAACCAACCTGCTGGCCTCCCTGCAGGTCAATGATCCGTTCCTGGACATTGCCCAGGAGCTTGAAGAGATCGCGCTGCATGACGATTATTTCGTCTCGCGCAAGCTCTATCCCAACGTGGACTTCTATTCCGGGCTGATCCTGCGCGCCCTGAACATCCCTGTGAACATGTTCCCGGTCATGTTCGCCATCGGACGCCTTCCGGGCTGGATCGCGCACTGGCACGAACAGCATCTGGAGGAGAACACCCGCATCCACCGCCCCCGCCAGATTTACGTGGGGCCGAACATTCGGGACTACATACCGATGAAGGATCGCTGATCAAGAGGGCGGCCACGGGGGGCCGCCCCTACGGAAAGGTGTGGTCCGTTGAACGATGCGTTGCCACACCGCCCACCACGGTACAATATGCTCCGTTGAACAAATGCGTTATCATACCGCCCAATCGTAGGGGCAGGCCCCTGTGCCTGCCCTTTTTTCGTTTCTTGCGTCTGGCGATTACATTGCGTGTCAAGAGGGCGGCCACGCAGGGCCGCCCCTACGATTTCTGGGTCATGAGGACCGAAAAGAGGACCACGCAGGCGGCGGCCATTTGCAGCGGGTTCATGGTTTCGCCCAGGAAGGCGAATCCGCAGCCCACCGCGACCACGGGGATGAGATTGATGTGCGCCGAGGCCGTGCTCGCGGGCATGCGGGTGATGGCCCAATTGTAGAGGGAGAACGCACCCAGTGTCACGCCTGCGCCGAGGAAGACGAGGATCAGGATCAGCGGCAGGTCGAAGGTGCCTGCCGGCACATCCATCAGGTGAACGATGCCCGGTGAAAAGAAGAGGCAGCCCGTGACGACCTGCATGACCGTCAGCGTCCAGGCGTCATAGCGCCTGCCCAGAATGCGGATGATGATCATGTTCGCGGCCGCGCAGACCATGGCCAAAAATTCCATGCTGTTGCCCAACAGCGGTGAAGGGGCGGACAAGGTGGCCTGCCCTCCGAGGGTCAGGACCGCAACGCCGGCCACGGAAAGAAGCAGGCCACCGACGACGCGCGTGCTCAGGGGTTCCTTGAGGATCATCCAGGCGGCCACGGCGACGAGCAGGGGGACGGAGGCGGAGATGATTCCGGCCTGGGCCGAACTGGTCAGGCCCAGGGCCGCGGATTCGAGCCAGAAATAGAGGCAGGGCTGAAATACGACGGCGGCCAGGAGCAGCTTCCAGTCGCCCTTGCGGTACGCGGACAGGCTCACGGTCCGGTACAGCGGCAGGATGCACGCAAGGGCGATGATCATGCGCAGCCACATCACGCTCAGGGGATGCAGGTCCTGCAGGGCAATGCGCATGGTCGAAAAGGATGCGCCCCACAGCACCACCGCGCCAAGCACGGCCAGACGAGGCAGCAGGGCGATGGGGCTTGCGGTGGTGAGGGAAAGGGATTCGGATTTCATGCAGGCTCCTGAGTATGTGAAGATGCGCGGGCCGAAGTGCTTCAGGGCATAAGCGCGTACTGCCCCGGCGTGGCTCCGGTGTAGAGCTTGAACGTGTTGCTGAAATGGGATTGATCGGCAAAGCCCGTGGCCTGGGCCACTTCGGACAGGACCATGCCTTGCCGGATCAGGGACCTGGCCCGTTCCACGCGCTGCTGGGTGCGGAAGACATGGGGAGGAATCCCGGTCTGGCGCTTGAAGGTTCGCAGCAGGTGATACTGGCTCACCCCGAGCAAGGCCGCCATGTCCCGTAAGGTTATTTTTTGCTCCAGATTTGAGCGCAGCATCTCCTTGGCATGCCGGACGAGCAGGGGAAGCGCCGGGGATTTGCTTTTTACCCCGCAGTGCGCGCCCAGGATGTCCCCCAGGGTTCTGACCAGCGCCGATTCCCGGGCCAGTCCGTTGCTCGCGGTCAGATTCTGCGCCAGTCCGTGCAGGGACATGACAAGATCCTGCCGGTCGCAGATCAGGGTCGTGAATTCGGGCGGCGCTTCGGGCCGGCGACTCATGTCATCGGCCATGCTTCGCACCAGATCCGCACGCAGGTAGAACATGGTGTAGGATATGGTGTCATCCGAAATCGGCACGCCGGAGTGAACCTGCCCGGGATTGATCAGACATGCCTGTCCCTGCCGCACGGTGGCCTCGGAATGCGATGGGCCGAGGCAGTAGCTTGCTCCCTGATGCATGAGTCCGATGGCGTAGAGGTCGTCATGGAAATGGCGGGGAAAGACATGGCTGCTGCGCGCTACCTGGCTCATTTCAAGACCGGGCTGAACATGAATGAAATTGATGGACGGGCAGGACATGGGTAAGCTGATAGACCAGAGAGGGGGAGGGCGTCTTGGAAAAAATTGCGCTTTCTCCCGTATTTTTCACGCCCTAAATCATGCGTGAGTGCTCGTAAAGCTGTCCCCCCCTGACAAAAAATTTCAAATAACCCAGGGGGAAATGCCCCGGACGCAATTTCGTCCCTCGGACTTGGCCAGATACAGGGATTCGTCGGCCAGTCGCAGCAGTTCGGCTGGCCCCAGGTCCTTGCCCGGCGTGCTCGCCGCCACCCCCAGGCTGACCGTGACCCTGCCAAAATCGGACTGCACGTGCGGCATCATCAATTCCTCAACTTCACGCCGCAATCGTTCGGCGATTTCAAATGCCCCTTCCAAGGCGGTATCGGGCAGAATCATGCAAAATTCCTCGCCCCCGTAGCGGGCCGCAAGATCTCCCAGACGACGGGCGCCAGCCCGCAACACATCCGCCACGCGCCTGAGACAGTCGTCACCCTGCTGGTGTCCGTAAAGGTCATTGTATTTCTTGAAATGATCGATATCGAGCATGATGAGCGAAAGAGTCGATCCCGCTCGTACCGCACGGCTCCATTCCTCGACGATGGCCGCATCGAACTTGCGGCGGTTGGCGATGCCGGTCAGTCCGTCGGTCATCGACAGTTCGGCCAGTCTCTTGTTGGCCTCCTCCAGCTCACTGGTGCGCCTCAGAATCTTGGCTTCGAGTTGTTCGTTCAGTTGCAAAAGGGCGTTCTGGGAGACCAAGAAACGCGTCAGATCCCGCGCCATGCCCCAAATGTGGGTGATGGCGCCTGCGTCGTTCTTCACCGGCACGAGCAGTGTTTCAAACAGCCTCTCGCTGCCGCGCAGGACAGGGCGCTGTTCGAAGGTCACGGCTTCGCCCGAGACCATGCATTCGTGATAGCCGGAAATGAGCTTATCGCCATCGGGACCGTAGCCGACGATGGCGCGAACCGTATTTCCGGCGATCTGTCTTGAGTCAAGGCGTAGGGCGGCATCGTTGGCCACCAGCAATTCGTAGTCTTCGCCAACGGGCATGCAGATCCAGAAAGGATCGCTGGAGTGTTGCCAAAGCTGCTCAAAGACATGCACCAGGGCCTTCGTGTCGAGGGGCTTAGCGGACTGATCCGGTCCAGAATAGTTCATCTGCGCTCGTGTAGGATGAAAAAATGTTGCCAGTTAGGTTCCGGACGCAAGCCGGATCATCGTCGGGGCAGACCTTACGGAAAAGGCTCCCGCCTTGAAAGAGGAATCTGGACGACGAAACTCTTGACCTGTGCGTTTTAAATTAATAGTTGAGCAACTGTTCAAATGTTATTTACTGGCGACGTCAATGCGGCCGGCAAGAGGGAGTGAATATGAAGGATGTGTGCGAAGTCTCCTGTATCCATGAAGAAAACGTGAACCGAGCGTTGCTTGGCAGAACTGACGATGGCGTTTTGGAAGAAGCCGCCGCGCTTCTGGGCGTCATTTCCGATCCGACGCGGCTCAAGATCATGGACGCCTTGCGTCTTGGCGAGCTGTGCGTATGCGATCTGGCGGCGGTGCTCAAGATGACCATTTCGGCCGTGTCACATCAGCTGCGGCTTTTGCGCACGGCCAGGCTGGTGCGCGGCAGGCGGGCGGGCAAGGTGATTTTTTACACGATCCACGACGGACACGTGGAAAAGCTCATGGACATGGCTCTTGATCACTGTCGGCAGAGGTGCGGGGAATGAACGTATTTCTGCAAGCGTGCTGGGACATCCTGGTAGATTCGTCGCTCTGGATGCTGTTTGGCTTTTTCATGGCCGGGCTGTTGCGCGCCTTTGTCCCGTCCGATCTGGTGGCGCAACATCTTGGCAAAAATCAGTCCGGAAACATCTTCAAGGCTGCGCTTTTCGGAATTCCACTGCCCCTGTGCAGCTGCGGCGTCATTCCGGCTGCGGCGGGGCTGCGACGACAGGGCGCCGGCAAGGGGGCCACGGCCTCTTTTCTTATCTCCACACCAGAGACCGGCGTGGACTCCATTGCCGTGAGCTGGGCGCTCCTTGATCCGCTCATGACCTTGCTGCGTCCCGTATCGGCCTTCCTGACGGCCATGGTGACGGGCATGCTTATCGACGCTGCGGACAAGGAGCCGGACATAGTTTCCAATGATCACGGCCGGCAACACGCGGTCGAGGAGTTACAACCGGGGCCGTCCCTGCAACCCGTGGCCGCCGCGCCGGGCTGCGCTTCCGGCTGCTGTTCCTGCGGCAGCGGTCCGGTCGTGCAGTCTCGTTTCAGTCGTTTTGCGGAAGGCCAGCGCTTCGCTTTTGATGATCTGCTGGCGGATATTGCGCCCTGGTTCGCCCTGGGCATTCTGCTGGCGGGGGCCATCACCATCTACCTGCCCGATGACCTGGGCCGCATGTTGCCGGGTGGAGGGCTGACCGCCATGCTGGCCATGCTGGTCGTGGCCCTGCCCATGTATGTCTGCGCCACAGCCAGCACACCCATCGCGGCGGCCCTGGCCCTCAAAGGCTTTTCGCCCGGAGCGCTGCTGGTCTTTCTGCTTGCCGGACCGGCCACCAATGCGGCCACCATGGTCATGGTCGGCAGGCTGCTGGGTAAAAAGTCCGCTTTCATCTACGTGGGGTCCATCATTGCCGCCACTCTTGTCTGCGCCATGGCCGCCGATGCCCTCTACCTCTGGCTCGGCTTCGAAGTGCACGCCTGGCTCGGGGACTCCGGGCCCGAGGAGAGGAGCCTGCTCTCCATCTTGGCCGCTCTGATCATGGTGGCGGTGCTTGGGCGTTCGGTGGTGCTGCTGGCGCTGCGGAAATTGGGGCTACGCAGGTGATTTGTTCCTTGTTCCGCACAAAAAATCCCCCCGGCTGCATAAAGCGGCCGGGGGGATTTTTTGTGTCCCTCTTCAGGCTACTTCTTCAATCGTCCGATGCACGCCAGTCCATCTTCCTCCAGCGCCACGAGATCGTTGTAGACCTCGCGCTTGCGGACAACCACGTGCTTGTCGCCTTCGACCATGATCTCGGCGGCGCGGGCTCTGGAATTGTACTGTGAGGACATGACAAATCCGTAGGCTCCGGCCGAGAAGGCGGCCAGCAGGTCGCCTTGGGCAACCTTGGGGAAGGTACGGTTCTTGGCCAGAAAATCGCCGGATTCGCAGATGGGGCCGACCACGTCGGCGGTCATTTCCTCGCCGTTTCCTTCACGCACCGAGGCGATGCGATGGTAGGAACCATAAAGGGAAGGACGAACAAGGTCGTTCATGGCCGCGTCGACGATGACGAAAGTCTTGTCCTCGTTGGTCTTGGTATACTGCACTTCGGTCACCAGGATGCCGGTGTTTCCGGCGATGACACGGCCGGGCTCAAGAATGAGTGTGACATCCAGTTCCTTGAGGGATTCGACCAGGGCCTTGCCAAGCTCCTCGGGATGCGGCGGTACTTCCTCGTTGTACGTGATGCCGAGGCCTCCGCCCAGATCCATGTATTTGATCCTGATGTCCATCTCAAGCAACTGGCCGTGAAATTCCTTGAGCTTATCCAGCGCCTCCATGAAGGGGGAAAGCTGGGTCAGCTGGGAGCCTATGTGGCAATCCATGCCGACGGGCTCGACGTTGGGCAGGCTCTTGGCCAGGGCGTAGGCTTTCAGGGCGTCGGGACGGGACAGGCCGAACTTGTTTTCCTTGAGGCCGGTGGAGACGTAGGGGTGGGTCTTGGGGTCCACGTCGGGATTGATGCGCAGGCTGATGCGCGCCACCTTGCCCAGCCCCCCGGCCACTTCGTTGATGCGCTCGAGCTCCTGCACGGATTCGACATTGAACATGAGGATGTCGGCGAAGAGGGCTTCCTGGATCTCGACGGTCTTTTTGCCCACACCTGAATAGACGATCTTCTTCGGATCCACCCCTGCCCTGAGCGCACGGAAAAGTTCGCCCCCGGAGACGATGTCCGTACCCGCGCCTTCCTGGGCCAGAATCTTGAGAAAGCTCAGGTTGGAGTTGGCCTTGACCGAGTAGCAGGTCAGATGATCGATGCCCTCGAAGGCGGAATCGAAGGCCTTGTAGTGGCGCTTCAGGGTCGTCGCGGAATAGATGTAAAGCGGGGTGCCGTATTCATGGACCAGATCGGCCACGGCAATGTCCTCGGCGTGAAGTTGACCATTCTTGTATTGGAAATAATGCATGCTTGATCTCCTTTGGGAATTAGGGGGCGGATGGGGTCAGGGTGATGATTTCGGAAAACGCCGGCTCTATGATCTGGTGCGTGTTGTCCGCCTTGAGACGGATGCGCAGTGTCTGGCCCGGCAGGGGCTCGCAGATGGTGAAAATGTAGCTGTTTTCCTGGCGGTACACCCCGGAACTGAAGGGGTAGTACTTGCGCACGAAGGACGGAGTGAACGGGCAGGTGGGGCAGCCATCCTGTTCTATCTCGACCATGAAAAATTCGAGGTTGACCAGCCTGCCGCCCAGCTTGGCATTGATCAGCAAGCAGCCCTCTTCCATGCGGGCCTCCATGTGGTTGATCTGGATCATCTCCTCACTGACGATGGGCTGAGGCCATTCCTTTTTGCCGCAGGCGGCGAGCACGAGAACAAGAAACAGGAAAAGAGTGCGTTTCATGACAGTCCTGCCATCGCTTTCCACTGGTGGAGCAGGGTGAGTGCGTCCAGGGGGGAAAGCTCGTTGACGTTGAGTTTTTTCAGGGCCTGAAGAACCTCGTGTTCCTCGGGCTGTTTTTGTGAGACCGGCGTCTTGGTCAGGCCGGGCAGCGAAACCTGCCGGCTGATGAAGTCGTTGCGCTTGGCGCCGCCGGGAGCGTGCCGTTCCAGTACCGCCAGGATTTCCTTGGCCCTGGTCACGACCGAGGCCGGGACTCCTGCCAGCCGGGCGACTTCGATTCCATAGCTGCGGTCTGCGGGTCCTGGAACCATGCGGCGCAAAAAGACGATGTCGCCCTTCCATTCCTTGATGGCGATATTGTAATTGCGAACCCCGGGCAAGCGTTCCTCAAGGACCGTCAGCTCGTGGTAATGCGTCGCGAAAAGGGTGCGGATTCCGCCCTGACGCCGGGCCAGCTCCTCGGCCACGGCCCAGGCCAGGGAGAGGCCGTCGAAGGTGCTCGTGCCCCGCCCGATCTCGTCCAGGATGACCAGGGAGCGCTTGCCCGCCTGACGCAGGATGCGCGCCGTCTCCGTCATCTCGACCATGAAGGTAGACTGGCCCATGGCGAGGTTGTCCGATGCGCCAACCCGTGAAAAAATGCGGTCGCAAAGACCAAGGCGGGCCCTGGAGGCGGGAACGAATCCGCCCATCTGGGCCAGGATGCAGATGAGCGCCACTTGCCTGAGCACCGTCGATTTGCCGGCCATGTTCGGGCCGGTGATGAGCAGCACCCGACCCGCGTCGTCCAGGGTCAGGTCGTTGGGAATGTAGCCCGAGCGGCCCTGCACAGCTTCGACCACGGGATGGCGTCCGCCCTTGATGGCGATCTCGAGCCCATCGTGCAGTTCGGGCCTGCTCCATTCCCATTTGCGTGCGGCATGGGCGAGCCCCTGGGCGAAATCGAGTTCGGCCAGGATTCCGGCCATTTGCATGAAACGGGCGCGATGCCCGGCCACTTCCTCGCGCAGGGCGAGAAAAAGCTGGTATTCTCTGGTCTTGCGCCGGTCAGAGGCGCTCAGGAGTTTCTCCTCGAGGAGTTTGAGCTCCTCGGTGATGTAGCGTTCGGCGTTGACCAGGGTCTGACGGCGGATGAAATGGGCTGGCGGTTCGGCCACAACTGCCCGGCTCAGTTCGAAATAGTAGCCGAAAACCTTGGTGTACCCGAGCTTGAGCTTGGGTATGTCGCAGGCCGTCCGCTCGCGTTCAAGCATGCTTGCGAGCGCCGCCTCCCCGTGGTCGGTCAGGTCCATGAGCTCGTCGAGTTCCGCATCAAAGCCCGGCCGGAAGAGTCCGCCTTCGGTGATGACCGGCGGCAGGGAATCGGCCAGCGCGCGGGTCAGCAGACCATGCACGTCGTCCAGGTTTTCCCAGTCGCGCAGCAACGCGGCAAGTCGTGGCGGCGGGGACTCAAGTGCAAGCAGGGCCTGATGCAGGCGCGGCAGCACGCCCAGCGACGTCTTGAGCGCGGCAAAATCCTTGGGAGTCGAGCGGTTGACGACAATGCGGGTGCACAGCCGCTCCAGATCATAGACCCGATCCAGTGCCCGGCGCAGATCATCGCGGACGATATCGTCGTCATGCAGATAGGCGACCAGCTC
The DNA here is from genome assembly GCA_002841885.1 of Deltaproteobacteria bacterium HGW-Deltaproteobacteria-18. Classification (NCBI taxonomy): domain Bacteria; class Deltaproteobacteria; species Deltaproteobacteria bacterium HGW-Deltaproteobacteria-18. Next base: position 82,834 of record PHBE01000021.1, on the reverse strand, counting down.
CTGCACCGGCAGGATGCTGCCTAGGTCCTTGAAGGGCTGGTGCATCCTGGTTTCCAGCAACCTTCCGCCCATGGGGGTCTGGGTCTGGTCCAGGACCTGCCACAGGGTGCCGCGCCCCTTGCGGCCGTCCATGGTCCTGAAAAGCTCGAGATTGCGCTCGGTGACCTCGTCCAGGAGCAGGGTGGATGAAAGATCCAGGGGGATGAAGGGCGAAAGGTGACTCAGGTCGCGCTTCTGGGTCAGCTCCAGATAGGTCAGAAGTGCGCCGCAACAGCGGACCAGGGCGGGCTTGTCGTCGAGATCGAGGGTCTGAAGGTTTGGAACGGCTTGCGCGCGCAGGATCTTGTCTCGGGCTCCGCGTTCGTCGAAATAGGATTTCTGCGGGTACCGCGAAAGCTTGGCCTGCCATTGTTCAAGCCCCTTGGGCAGGGCCTGGGTTTCGGTCAGGAGCAATTCGCGCGGGTTCATCTTGACCAGCCATTGCCAGAGCATGGCCTCGTTTCTGGTCTGGATGCCGGACCAGACTCCGGTGGAAAAGTCGACCCAGGCCAAACCGCCGCCAAGATCTGCATCCCAGTACAGGGCGCCAAGAAAATTGTGCCCCTTGGCATCAAGGTTCATGTCCTCGACCACGGTTCCGGGGGTCAGCACCCGGGTCACTTCGCGCTTTACCAGTCCTTTGGCCTGCTTGGGATCTTCGACCTGATCGCACAGCGCCACCTTGTAGCCCTTGTCCAGCAACTGACGCAGATACTCGTCGATGGCGTGATGCGGCATCCCGCACATGGGCACGGGATTTTCCGCGCCGGGGTTGCGGCTGGTGAGCGTGATCTGAAGCTCCCGGGCCGCGATCTCGGCGTCTTCGAAAAAAAGCTCGAAAAAATCTCCCATGCGGAAGAACACGAGGGTCCCCGGATACTCTCCCTTGACCCGCAGGTACTGCTCCATCATGGGCGTGACCTTGACCGTGTTCATGACGCCTCGTCGCTCAGCAGCTGGCGGATGGTTATGGAGTGCCAGGACATGCATTTGGGGCAGCAGAAGAAGATCTGCCCACGCTTCAGACCGCAACGGCCGCAGACAAAGCGCTTTGCCTCGCGCGCGCGGCGCAGCAGGAACTCCAGCTGAAATTCGAACACGGCAGTCGTCTGCTGCTCCGGCAGGGACATGGTCAGAAGCTCCAGGCGGGCGGGCCAGAAGGCGGGGCTCATGAGCAGGGTTTTCTCCTGCCAGGTCTTGGCTTCCTCGACGCGGCCGTGGGCGCGCAGCAGGCATCCGGCGTAATGCAGCGGGGCAAGTTCGGGCGGATGTTTGTCGATGACGGCCAGCAAGGCGTCAAGATGCGCGGCAGGCAGGATGGCTTTCACCGGTGCGCCCGAATCCTCGAAGTCGAGCAGAGGGTCGAGCAGCACGAAGCCCAGATGCGAGCCGACCGAACCCAGGCCCTGATCGAGCAGCGAGAGGACATCGTCCCAGGATTCGCGGCTGATCTGGAACATGATCCCTTCAAGCCAGGCCTCGGGTGAGGCGGGATAGATCTCCCGGGCCTCCGCCAGCAGGCCCTGGTCTGCGGCCTCGGTTCCGGTCGTGGCGGCGCGGACCAGATAATGGGCGGCCTGCAGATCGTGGCCCATTTTCCTGTATTGGCGGCTGGCGGCCAGAAAATCTCCGCCCTTGGCATGCAGAAGGGCCAGTTCCAGCTCCAGCGCCGGGATGTCGCCGCCGATATCGCGGCATTTGCGCAAGGCCTCCTGGGCGCGATCGAGAATTCCCGCCCGGGAATAATCGCGGCCGAGTTCGAAATAGATCCGGGCCTGGTCCTCGCGGCCAAGGTCCGCGCGTTGCAGCAGGGAGCTGCGCATCTGGATGGCCCGGTCAAGCTCTCCGCGCATGCGGTAGAGATTGCCCAGTGCCGAACAGATCTCAACGGCTCCATGATGGTTGCGCATGGCCCGCGACAGGTCGTCGATAGCGGCCAGGGCATCCTGGGCCGGATTTGGCGGAACGGGCGAGAAGAGGTCGGCGTGATCGTCGCGCAGCCCCAGAAGGGACCTTAGCCATTGCATGAATACTCTCCCAGGTGAACCAATCAGAAAATCAAGGCCACAGGCCCATCAAAAACCTCCCAACGTATACGCCTCACGTATCACGTTTTACGCATCACCCCTTTTTCGCATACCACTCTCCGGCCTGCGCCAGACCGTCGCGGACGCCGTATTCAGGGTCGTAGCCGAGCAGCCTGCGGCTCCTGGAAATGTCGGCCAGCGAGTGACGGACATCGCCGGCCCTGAAATCCCGGTGCGAAGGCAGCGTTTCGGCGCAGCCCGGCATGAACTTGGCGGCCTCGTCGCGGATGAGATGGAAAAGCTCGCCAAGGGTGGTGCGCTGACCGAAGGCGACGTTGAACACGGTCCCGGCGATTTCCGGACCTTCGGCGCATGCTGCCAGGATGTTGGCCTGCACGCAATTGTCGATGAAGCAGAAGTCGCGGCTCGTTTCGCCGTCGCCGTTGATCCACACTGTCTCGCCGCGCAGCAGGCTCGCGAACCATTTGGGAATGACCGCCGCATACGCGCCCTCGGGATCCTGACGTTTTCCGAAGACGTTGAAATAGCGCAGCCCCACGCTGTCCATACCGTAGGCCTTGAGGAACACCTCGGCATAAAGTTCATTGACGTACTTGGTCACGGCGTAAGGAGAAAGGGGCTTGCCGATGGTCTCCTCGACCTTGGGCAGGCCGGGATGGTCGCCGTAGGTTGAGCTGGAGGCCGCATACACGAAGCGCGCGACCTTGCTGTCCTTGGCGGCGACCAGCATGTTCAGAAAGCCGGTCACGTTGTTGGCGTTGGTCAGCAAGGGATCGACGATGGAGCGGGGCACCGAGCCGAGCGCGGCCTGATGCAGGACATAGGTCACGCCCTCGCACGCGGTCATGCAGGTATTCAGGTCCCGGATGTCGCCTTCGATGAATCGGAAGCGGGCCCATTGCTCCGGAGTCACGCTATCGCGCACTTCGTCCAGATTGTGCTTGTGGCCGGTGGAAAAATTGTCCAGGCCCGTGACCTTCTGTCCATGACGCAGCAGGGTTTCCAGCAGATTGGAGCCGATGAATCCGGCAACGCCGGTGATGAGCCAGTGATGCTGGGTTTCAAGGACGGAGAGTATTTTTTTATGCATGATTTATCCGGTATGAGGAAAAAAATTGCGTCCCAAAGGGATGATCCTTGGGACGCACGACAGCAGAGTGGACGACGGATCGTTCCGGATGCTTCAGTTCTGGATGTTTTCAGTGGATTCCGCAGTGGTGTAGTCATCCATGGTTTTGGGGCGCAGGGATGCGACTTCGCGTTCCAGGGCGTCCACTTCCTTCTTGTGCTGGCGGCACTGCTTGGACAGGCGGATTTTTTCCAGGAAGAAATAGAACGTGCAGAGCAGGGAACCGATCACGAAAGCCATGAGGATGATCAGGTAGAAGGGCACCGCCTCGGTCTGATAGTGCCAGCCGAAAACTTTGAGTTCCAGCGCCAGTTCCTGAATCAGGATTTCATGGTTCTGAACAAAGAAGAGCATGGAGAAAAAGAAAAGGGCTACCAGACCCAGCACTTTGAGATATCGCATCCGTATCACCTCTACCGTTGAAGGTTGTTGAAAAAAGGCTTCAAGCGTTTGTAGGTCGAGCGCAGATGCTCAGGCAGAACGCTTGTTTCCGACATGACGGCCATGAAGGAGTGATCTCCGTTCCAGCGTGGCACAAGGTGCACATGGAGATGCTCCCTGATTCCGGCCCCGGCGGCCTCGCCGATGTTCACGCCGATGTTTATTCCGTGCGGATTGAAAGCCTGCTCTAAGATAAAAGAGCACTTTTGTACATAGTCCATGATCTCATGACTTTCCCTCGTGTCGAGCGCGGTGATGTTGCTGACGTGACGATACGGGGTGACCATGAGGTGCCCGCTGGAATAGGGAAAGATGTTCATGATGACGAAACAGTTCTCGGCGCGATGCAACACGAACCGCTCCTCGTCGCCGTCCGTGGATTCGGGCAGGCAGAAGACGCAGTTGTCGGGCTTGGGACCAAGAATGTAGTTGATGCGCCAGGGCGCGTGCAGTGTTTTCATGTCTACAGGATCTGGCTCAGGAACTTCTTGGTGCGCGGATGTTCGGGACTGGTGAAGAAATGCTCTGGAGTTCCGGTCTCGACGACCTGCCCGTGATCCATGAAGATGACCCGATCCGCCACTTCGCGGGCAAAACCCATCTCGTGGGTCACGACGACCATGGTCATGCCTTCTTTTGCCAGGGTGACCATTACATCAAGAACCTCGCCGATCATCTCCGGGTCCAGGGCCGAGGTCGGCTCGTCGAAAAGCATGATCTTGGGGTTCATGGCCAGGGCCCGTGCAATGGCCACACGCTGCTGCTGTCCGCCGGAAAGCATGGCCGGATAAACCTCGGCCTTCTCCCGGATACCGACCTTGTCGAGCAGGGCCAGGGCACGTTTCTTGGCCTCGAGTTCCGGCAGTTTCTTGAGCTTCATGGGGGCCATGGTCAGGTTGCCGAGCACCGTCTTGTGCGGAAAGAGGTTGAAACTCTGGAAAACCATGCCCAGCTCCTGACGGATCTGGTTGATGTCGTTATCCTTGGCGTTGACGTCCTGGCCATCGACCACGATGCTACCGCTGTCGATGGTTTCGAGGCGGTTGATGGAACGCAGCAGGGTGGACTTGCCAGATCCGCTGGGGCCGATGATGACCACCTTCTCTCCGGAATTGATGGACAGGCTGACGTCGTTTAATGCCTGCAACTGGCCAAAGAACTTGTAGACGTTCTTGATCTCGATGATGGGCCTAGTCCCGTTCATAATAATTCAACCTCTGCTCCATTTTACTGACGGCCTTGGACAAGAAAAGCGTGATGACCAGATACACCAGGGCCACCATGGTGTACGCCTCGAAGTACAGAAATGATTCGCTGGCGAATTCCCGGCCTCGGCGCAGCAGGTCCGATACGGCCAGGATGGAAACCAGGGAGCTGTCTTTTAAAAGGGCGATGAACTCGTTGCCCACCGGCGGCAGGATGGTCCGCCAAGCCTGGGGCAGGATCACGTACATCATGGTCTGGACAGGATTGAAACCCAGGGACCTGGCCGCTTCGGCCTGCCCCTTGTCGATGGAGTCGATGCCTGCCCGGAACACCTCGCCCATGTATGCCCCGTAACAGATGCCCATGGCGAGCACAGCCGCGGCCATGGGCGGAAGGTCCTTGAACAGCTCGAGGCGACCAAGGGCGAAGTAGATGTAAAAGAGCTGCACCAGAAGCGGAATTCCGCGGATGACTTCGACATAGGTCGAGGCGATCAGGTTCAGGACCTTGTTGCGGGACAACCGGCCAAGGCCTGTTATGAGCCCGAGCACCAGGGACAGCATGATGGACAGGAGCGTGACCTGGAAGGTGACCAGGACGCCGTCGGGAAGAAATTGCAGAATCCGCCAGTATGGCTCGGGCTGTGTCACGCACAGATAGATGATGATGCCGATGGCGCCGAAAAATGTGAGCCACCAGGCGTTGAAGAGGCCCGAGTCCTTTTTCAGGGGGATGGCCGCGCCGTCGCCGATGTCGATCTTGACAGCTTTTTTGGAAAATTGTGGGGTCATGACTGGCCTTGTCGTAATCGCTAAAAAAAAAGGAAAACCGGGGCAGTTGCCCCGGTTATGACATTATTTGGCTCCGAACCATTTTGCGTAGATCTTGTCGTACTCGCCGTTTGCCTTGATGGCGGCCAGAGAGGAGTTGATCAGTTCGACGATTTCCTTGTTGCCCTTGTTCACGGCGAAACCAAGGTATTCCGGAGATTCGGGAGCAATGAGGAAAGCCAGGGTCAGCTTCTGGGAATACATTTCATGCTGCAGGGCGTAGTTGGAGGCAACGGCGTCGTCGGCGATGACGGCGTCGATGCGGCCATTGTACAGATCTTCCACGGCCAGGCCGATTTCGTCATAGGACTTGGCGGTGGCGCCTTCGATCTTCTTGCACAGGAAATACCCGGTGGTGCCCATCTGGGAAGCAACGGTCTTGCCGGCAAGGTCGGCGACGGAAGCGATGGCCGCGCCCTTGGGCACGATGACGCCCTGCTTCACTTCAAAATAGGGATCGGTAAAATCCATGTTCTGCTTGCGCTCATCGGTGATGGAAACCGAGGAAGCGATGGCGTCGTACTTGCCGGAAGCAAGGCCTGCAAAGATGCCGTCCCAGGCGGTGTTCTTGAGAATCGGGTTGAATCCGCCGGCCTTGCCCATGGCCATGACGACCTCGGGACCAAAGCCCACGATGTTCTTGTCGGCGTCAATCATCTCCATCGGCGGATAGGTGGCATCCACCGCAAAGACGACATCCTTGGCCAGGGCATTTCCGGCCATGAGAAAAAGAGCCAGCAAAACAAGTGCAATCCGTGTACGCATACGTCCTCCAGAGCTGGTAAAATGATGATTTCCCGAAAAATAGTCCGACAGACAAAATGACATAAAATCGTTAAAGAATTGCCCCGCTTTGGTCAAGAAACGGCTTTGGGCTCCTGCCCTTGCAGCGACGCGGCCATGCGCCGTGCATAGTTGAGCTGCTCTTCCCTGGTGCGCACTTCCTCGTTCAGGACGGCCCGCTTCACCGCACGCAGGATATTCGCGAACCGCGGCCCCGGTTCAAGGCCCATATCCTTGATATCCGATCCCGTGACCAGGATGCCAACGTCCTGCAAATGAGTCAGATATTGGGATACGGCTTTTTTAAGCTCCAGCTTGCGCTGCTTGGCCATGGTATAGAGCAGTCCCTCCAGGGACAGGGGAGAGAGGATGTCGTACAGGTCGGCCGCGGATCCCTCGTTCTTTCCCCACTGCGCCAGCTGCATGGCGACATAGCGCAACTGGCGGCGGGTGGATTCTACCAGCTCGATGCGCTTGGGCGGAAACCTCAGCCGCGAGGTCAGGGCCTGTACCTGATGCGTGTCGAAGCCCGACACGAGGCCTAGAAAATAGACGATCCAGATGTCCGGTGCCTGCTCTCGGAACAGCAGCTTGTACCAGGTGATGACCTTCTCGATTCCTTCCAGCAGGGGTTCCTTGGTCTGCGGGAAGTGGAGCAGGGGATGGATCTCCTGCAGAAGGCCCAGGTCGCGCATGCGGATGAAGGCGTCCAGCGGGACGCTGTCTTCGGCCAGAAGACGCAGCTCGTGGCGGATGCGCGCCCCGGAGAGTTTCTGGAAGATGTTCAGCCGTACGGCGTTTTTTATGAGCCGTTCGGTCTGTCCGCCGATCTTGAACTGGAAACGCTGCTCGAAGCGGATAGCGCGGATGATGCGCGTCGGGTCTTCCACGAAGGACAGGGAATGCAGGACGCGGATGATCCCGTCCTTGATGTCCTGCTGCCCTCCGAAAAAATCCACCAGCCTTCCGAAGTGGGGCGGACAGAGGTGGATGGCCAGCGTGTTTATGGAAAAATCGCGGCGATACAGGTCCATCTTCAGCGACGAGAGCTCGACTATGGGCAGGGCGGCCGGGTACTCGTAGTATTCGAGGCGGGCCGTGGCCACGTCGATCTTCTGGCCGCCGGGCAGGATGAGCACCGCTGTTCGAAATTTCAGGTGCGGCCGCACCCGCGCCCCGAGCTTGCGTCCGAGATTCTGGGCAAAGGCGATGCCGTCGCCCTCCACGACAAGATCGATGTCGTCGTTGGGAATGCCAAGCAGCATGTCGCGCACGAACCCGCCCACGGTGTAGACCGTAACGCCCTGCTCCTGTCCGGTCTGCCCCGCGAGCTGGAGCAGGGAGACGATGTCCTTGGGCAGGCGCTCCAGCAAGATCTGCCGGATATTCTTTTCCTGCCGCTTGTCCGAGAGCAGGGACTCGGGGATGCGGGCCGGTTCCTGGACCATGAGATTGATAAGGTCAGTGCGCGTGATGACCCCGACCAGTTCCTGTTCGCGCTGCACCGGGACCAGACGCTGGCGATGCCCCAGAATGATCTCCATGACCTGGTAGAGGTCCTGGTCCTCGGTCACGAAATGAAAATCCTCCAGCATGTACTCCGTGACCCGCTCATCTCCAAGACCATGCCCTACAGCCTTTTCGGCCACGCTGTTCTCGATGATGCCGCAGACCTGATCCGCGTATTCGACCACGGGCAGGGCTTTGAACCCGTAACGCATCATGACCTCCGCCGCCTGGGCCACGCTCTGGGCGGCCTTGATGCGAACCACGGGCGAAGACATGAAATCCCTGACCACCATCTGGGGATTTATGAGCGAGTAGAGCAGGGCAAAAAGCTCATCCTTTACCTGAGAAATTGTGCGATCCTTGACGGAAGCCGACGCTGCATAGGCATGTCCGCCGCCGCCGAAAGACGAGCAGACCACGCCCACGTCAACTTCCTGGGCCTTGCTGCGGGCCACGAGTTGGATGCGGTCGCCCATGTGTCCGATGGCAAAGAGCACGCGGATGTTTTCCATGTCCATGAGCTTGTGGGTGAGCAGGGCAAAATCACCGACGTAGGTGTCGAGCACGACCTCGGCGATGACGATGTCGACGCCGTTGATGGTGTGGGTGGTGGCGGAATCGATGAGTTCGGACAGGATGGCGATCTGTTCCGTGGACAGTTCGCGGCTCATGATGTCGCGGATGACGTCAAGGTCCATGCCCATGGTCCGCAGCCAGGCCGCGGCCTCGAAATCGTGCTCGGTGGTTGATTTGAAAGTGAACCCGCCCGTGTCCTCGAAGATGCCGAGGCCCATGATGGTCGCCTCGTCCGGGGTGACCGTCAGAGACTTTTCCTTGAGCCGTTCCACAATGATGGAGGTGGTCGCGCCCCAGGGCCGAAAGACGTCGAGGCTCCCTTCGAGCGCATCATCAGTGGCCGGGTGGTGATCGTAGAGATGGATCTGAAGTCCCGGCAAGGCAAAGAGGGGCTCCACGTGAGCGAGCCGTGAGCGCTGTCTGGTGTCCACGACCACCAGAAGCTGCACCTCCTGCAGGTCAAGGTCTTTAAGGCTCTTGAAATTGAAGAGATACATGGCGCTCTGAATAAAATAATCCTTGAGCGAGCTCTCCTGGGTGCCGGGGAAGACCAGGGCAGCTCCCGGATAGAGCTTGCTGACCGCGATCATGGCGGCCAGCGCGTCGAAATCCGCATTGGCGTGGCAGGTAATGACCGTTTTGAAAGGGGTGTCTTGGGTCATGTCAGGACCGGGGATGAAATTTGCGGTGCAGGGCGGCCATGCGTGCGGATTGCACATGGGTGTAGATTTCCGTGGCCATGATGTCGCTGTGGCCGAGCAGGATCTGCAGGGTGCGCAGATCGGCTCCGCCCTCGAGCAGGTGCGTGGCAAACGAATGGCGCAGTGTGTGCGGCGAGACCGGGCGGTTTATCCCGGCCTCCAGCGCGTAGCGGCTCAGCAGCTTCCATACGCCCTGCCGGGAAAGGCCAAGACCCGAGCGATTGAGAAATACCGTGTCGGTCTTGGGCCCGAAAAGCGGGCGCCAGTGCTGCAGGTATGAGAGAAGCTGACTGACTGCTGACTCGTGCAGTGGCACGTAGCGCTCCTTGCTGCCCTTGCCGAGGACGCGCAGCAGTCCCGCCTGGGGATCAAAGTCCGGTATCGCAAGGGAGACCAGTTCGGACACGCGCAGCCCGCAGGCATAGAGCAGTTCGAGCATGGTCCGGTCGCGAAAACCCAGACGGGCGTTAGTGAGAGGGCGGCTCAAAAGGGCGGTGACCTCCTCCCGGGACAGGACTTCGGGCAGCTTGCGGACCAGTTTGGGGCTGTCCAGCAGGGCGGCGGGACTGGAGGCGAGGAGGCGTTCCTGCACCAGAAAATCGAAAAAACCACGCAAACTGGAGAGGTTGCGGGCCATCGACGTATTTTTCAGACCCTTGCGCCGCAGATGAACCATATAAAGAAAGAGGGTGTGTTCATCTATCTGGTGCAGGCTGCCGCCGAGATCGCTCAGAAATTCCCGGAAGAAAAGCAGATCCGAACCATAAGCTGCGACGGTTTTTTCGGCCAAGCCGCGGATGACGGTCAGGTGCTGGAGATAGGCGTCGATTTCTTCGTGCATTCCCGGCAAGGTACATCTGGCCCCTTGCCTGCACAAGCTGAAAAAGGTAGCTTTTTCAACCAATGCCCAATCCAAGCGCCTCTCACGCATATCTCGGCCTGGGGTCCAACATGGGGGACCCGGTGGCCAATGTAGAGCAAGCCGTCGAAGCCCTGCGCAATGCTCCCGGACTTGGCGTGGACGCCGTGTCCCCGATTTTCCGGACCGAGCCGCAGGGGATGCGTGACCAGGATTGGTTCGCCAACTGCGTGGCACGTATTGATGTCCGCGCCCCGTATGCCCCCGAAGAGCTGCTTGACGTCCTAGCCGACATCGAAATGCGCATGGGCCGGGTCCGCACGGCGCACTGGGGGCCACGGATCATCGATATCGACATCCTCCTCTACGGCGACGTCGAGTGGGATTCGCCCCGATTGCAGATTCCTCACCCACGAATGCTTGAAAGGGCGTTCGTACTCGTTCCGCTCATGCACCTGGCTCCGGAAATACGCATCCGGGACCTTTGTCCATCACAGTGGCTGTCCCGGCTTCCGTATCGCCTTGAAGGGAATCGGATTCTGCAGGCCACAAACGCCATTTTTCGAGGTGAAAATGCTTAAGTTTGTCGTTCTGGCTGTCGTGTGTTTCATCCTTTACAAACTCGTGACCAATGACAAGAAGAAGAAAGTAGAGGTCAAAAACAAGCAGGAAGAGAAGTTGGCCAAGGAAGGCGTGCTGGTCAAGGATCCCGTCTGCGGGACATATGTTTCCAAGGATTCGGACATCCGGATCAAGGACGGTGAGGAAGTGCGCTGTTTCTGCAGTTACGAATGCCGGGACAAATATCTGAAAATGATCGACTAGCTGGCGACCTTAAAAATTCAGAATTCTCAGGCCGTTCAAAAATGGTGAGATGCAAGGAAGCGAAAAAATCCAGTACGCGCGGCCATGCGCATACATAAAATTGGTCCGGTTTTTTTGCTGATGCAGCAGATCGCTTTTTCGGGGCTGCCTGCCAGGGGGAAGCATGCAATTCTTCATAGATACCGCGAATCTGACCGAGATCAAGGCCGCCATGGAAATGGGGCTCGTGGACGGAGTGACCACAAACCCCTCGCTCATGAGCAAGGAAGCGGATGACTGGCGCGACATCGCCGGCAAGATCTGCAAACTGGTTCCCGGGCCTGTGAGTCTTGAGGTCATCGCGCTCGATACCGAAGGCATGGTCCGTGAAGCCAAGGAACTGATAAAGTTCGGACCCAATGTCGTGGTCAAGGTTCCCATGACGGCCGAAGGTTTAAAAGCCGTGCGCATCCTCAAATCCATGAACATCGAGACCAACGTGACCCTGATTTTCTCCGCCGCCCAGGCATTGCTTGCGGCCAAGGCGGGGGCGGCCTACGTCAGCCCGTTCCTGGGCCGGCTCGACGATGTCGGACAGGACGGCATGGAACTGGTGCACCAGATCTTGAGTATCTTCGCCAATTACGGGTTCGCCACGCAGATCATCGCAGCCAGCGTGCGAAGCCCATTGCACGTGCTGGACGCGGCCATGGCCGGAGCGCATATCGCAACGGTCCCGTACAAGATCCTGACCCAGCTTATTGACCATCCCTTGACGGACAAGGGCATCGCCGCGTTTCTCAAGGATTGGGAGAAGAAAGGCGGGAAATGAGGAATGGGTTAGAATGGGCGGAATGGACCGGAATGGACGCTATGGACCGAATGGACCGCCATGGACGCTTTGGAGCTAACGGACGAAATGGACAAGACCTAGCGGCACATTTAAAATGATTGGGCCATGAGCCGGTTATGGATGAAACAATCCTGATCGACCGGATCGACGCAGCAGCGCCGATCCGGTTTTTTTACGCTTTTCCAACGCAGTCCATTTCGTCCATCACGTCCATTTTCAAACAGTTTATTTTGTCTCATAATGAAAATTATGTTAACTTTAATAAAACCAAGGTTGAGCAATGTCAGGCCATTGCCTATGCCGCTTCTCTTTTGCTATGAAGCAAGGCATGGCATGGACAAATAAGACCGCTTCTTTTCTCTTTTCGAAACTTGGAAACGTCGTGGCGTTATTTCCGTGACCACGGCTAAAAGATGGCTGAGTGCGGCTCATTAAATCTGTGATCCCGGCCCGAATGTGACTGAATGAATCTGTGAACCCGGTTCGAATGGCACTTGATGAATCCCCAACACGAGGTCTTCCCATGAAATGCGCCCCGACCCTTTTGATCATCTTGACGGTGTTGCTTGTCGCCTTGCCCGTGTGGGCCGAGACCCAGGACAATTCAACGCCCGGTATCGCAAAACCCGTGCAGGAACAGCAGCCCAAGACCATCCCGGCGGCCGTCAGCCCCAAGGAAGACTCGTCAGGCAGGTTTCCCCTGGACATCCAGAGCCGGGGCTCCGACCAGAGCGGCACCCTGCTTTCGTACAAGCTCAAGGAAGAGGTCATCGACAGCAAGCTTTTTGAACTCAAAGTCTCGAACAAAAAGAAGTTCGTCCTGCACGTGCTCACGCAGGCCGAATTTCCGGATCGCCCGGGCATAGCCTCGCAGTATTCAATTGTTCTTGTATATCAGGAAGATGCGGGAACGCTGGCCTATTATCTTAACCATTATCAGGGCCAGGTTCATACCGAAGCTGTCGCGGCGGAGATGCAGAAGATTCTGGAATGGACGTACTCCAACCTCAAACGGTATCATTACCTTCTTGAGGAATGATGCTCATTTTTCGCACGTAAAAAGGCTCCCGGACCTGACCCTGCCTTGCCGACTGCCGCAGAAAGACAATGGTCGTCCGGGACAACTCATAGCCTTCAGGCACCATGGCCACGTCCGCTCCGTCACGGGTGCCGACCACGGCCCTGCTCAGCACCATGCCCGGCTGCAAACTCTCCAGCCCGATTTCCGCTTCGCCTTGATCGTGCGCCATCAGCACCGCTTCCAATGCTTTGATGTGGGTCTTGGCATACAAGGTGTTGCAGCGCATCCGATCCAGTATCATGGCGTTTTCCAGCTGCGCATAACTGCCCAGCCGATATTCCATGACCATGGCCAGGAGCGCGGCTTCCGTGGAAATGGCCGGACGCTCCAACGGTTCCGCGGTCCCGGGCAGCAAAACCAGATGCAGGGCGTTGGCGTAGTCCCGGAGAACATCCGCGACTTCCCGCAATTGCGGCAGATGTCGCACCCATTCCACCGCGTGTGCCGGATGACCCGCGAATGCAAGCAATTCGTCTTCGGAGGGCTTCTGCCCGCGGACAATTTTTTCCATCAAGGCCGGCGGCAGAATGATAAGCCCGATGATGGAGAGCAACAGCGCGGTCTCGGTGACCGTGGGCTTCGGATTGCCAGCCTTCTGCCCAAGATCGCGCAGGAGGGGCAGCAATGGACTGATAACCCCACGAACATCGCCACGCAGCCAGCAGACAAGCTCATGCACGGCCTTGGCGAAGATGGCATGGACCTCCTGCATGTTCCCGACCGAAGCCGACATGCGCTTGTAGCGGCCGACCCCATCCTGCACGACGTCGATGAGCGCCCCATCCTCGCAGGATGCAGGCAGCACGTGATGGACCTTTCCGACATTGATCGCCCGCAACAGAGTCGAGACATCCAGGGGAATGCGGCTCATCAGCACGCGAGCGCTTTCGGGGTTCAAACTGCCAGCCTCGGCCAGAAAATCGACGCCGTCCATCTCCGGCATGGAAAATTCGGCCATGACCAGCGCATACGGCCCCTCTTCACTGATCCGCTGCAGACCGCTACGCGGGCCAAGGGCGATGTGCACCTCGAAATTCTTGCGCAGCCTGCGCTGCATGGCAGTCAGAGCCTGACCGTCCGAATCCACGATCAAAATGGAACTCATGGACTCACCTCTTTGTTCGTCTGTCTTTCCGAAACCACGGGGCATGCGGGCGGGCGCGCATTGCTGCCCTTGACCCGGTTCACTCCGGAACTGACCATCTCCCTGACCTGGTGCATGAAGACGCCGTAGGCATATCCGCCCTGTTCCATTTCCTTGAGCCTTTTTTCCCACTCGCCGGTCAGCTCGGGTGAAGCCACTTGCGGGATCATTGAACAGACCACATCCACCGCCCAGCAGCCCAGATCCGTGGCCACCAGGCGTTTGCCGTCCTTGCCTATGTATTTCCTGGCGAGCAGGGTTTCAATGATCTGGGCGCGGGTGGCCGGAGTGCCGAGGCCGCGCTCTTTCATGGCGTCCCGGAGTTCCTCGTCGTCAATCAGCTTGCCCGCCGTTTCCATGGCCGCAAGAAGCGTGGCATCGGTGAAATGGGCCGGAGGCTTGGTCTTGTGCGCGACAAGTTCCAGGCTCTGCGCCGTGACGGCCGCCCCCTTGCGCAGGTTCGGCAGGGGGTTGTCCTCGGAGGCGCGCCAGGGTTCGGCTTCAAGCCAGCCCTTGTCCTGGAATATCTTGCCCGTGGCCCGGTAGCGATGCCCCTCCACCCCAATCCACAGGGTCGAGCTGGCAAAGGTGGCATCATCCATGAAGGCCGCCGCGAAACGCCTGCAAATCATCTCGTAGATGGCCCACTCCTCCTTGCCGAGCGTAGCCGGATTGGCGCGCAGGGCCGTGGGGATGATGGCGTGGTGATCCGAGACCTTCTTGTCGTTGACGCATTCGAATTTCTTCTTTCCGCCCTTGATGTTGGTGGCGGCCGCCTGCGAAATTTCCGGAAAATGCGCGTACACCGCGCGCATGTTGTCCAGGCATTCGGCGAAAAGCTCCCGGGTCAGATACCGGGAGTCCGTGCGCGGATAGGTGATCAGCTTTCTCTTCTCGTAGAGATCCTGGGCAATGGAAAGGGTCTGCTGGGCCGAAAAGCCCAGGCGCGAGTTGGCTTCTTTTTGCAGATTGGTCAGGTCAAAGAGTAACGGCGGCTTTTGCCTGCCCTTCTTCTTTTCCATTTCAAGGACCTCTCCGTCCCTTCCGGCGCAGGCCTCGACCACCGTCTGTCCATCCTCCACCTGCCAGATCTTGGAATCCTTGAAGTCCGGAGCCGCGAACCAGGTCGCCTTGAACGTCTCGGCCTGATGGGCAAATTCGCCTTCCACTGTCCAGTAATCCCGAGCCACGAAATTCTCGATCTCGCGCCTGCGCTCGACCAGCAGTTTCAGGACTGGCGTCTGAACCCGTCCGACAGTGATGAGGCTGCCCGCGCGCAGGGTGAAGAGGCGGGAGAAGTTCATGCCCACCAGCCAGTCGGCCTCGGCCCGGGCAAAGGCGGCATGCCCCAGATTTCTTTTTTCCTCTCCGCTGACCATGTTTGCAAAAGCCTTTTGCAGGCCTTTTTCGGTCATGTCATTGGCCCACAGGCGTTTTATCGGCTTGGTGCTTCCGGCCAGCACGTAGATGCGGCGGAAGATGAGCTCGCCCTCCCGGCCCGCGTCCGTAGCGTTGACTACGGACTCGATGTCGTCATCGAGCAGAAATTTGCGGATGATCTCGTACTGTCTGGCAGTGGATGGAAGAATCCCAAGCGTGAAGCGACCGGGCAGCATGGGCAGCTGGCGCATGGACCAACGGCCGGACCAGGCCTGATTCTGCTCGGCCGGCTCGGCGATGTTGACCAGATGCCCCACGGCCCAGGTGACCACGTGCTCAGGCCCTTGCAGAAAACCTTCCCCGCGTCCCTTGATTCCAAGGACGCCCGCCAGTTCGCGGGCCACGGAGGGCTTCTCGGCTATGATCAGAGTTCTGGGCACATCAACCTCTTTGCCCGCAACAGGGTGAAACCCTGTGCGGCGATCCGGCAACAGGCCGATTATTCATGAAGCAAAAATCCCTGCGCACGCGAATGCGCAGGGATTTGATACAGATGTGGTACATCTTAAGCGAACAGGTCCGTGCGTCCGGTGATCTTGCGCACCAGGTCGCGGTAGTCCTGCGAACCGTGGGAGCCCGGAGCGTATTCGAAAATGGTCTTTCCATACGCCGGGGATTCCGAAAGTCGGACGTTGTAGCGGATGGGCGTGCAGACGTATTCCCCGTACAGGTCCTTGAGCTTGTCCAGAATGGCGTCCGGATTCTTGATGCGCTTGTCCAAAAAGGTCGGCAGGATGTAGTTCAGGGTTACTTCGGATCGGTATTTCTGGATAGACGAGAGACTTTTTAAAAACTCAACCAGTCCTTGAAGTGTCATGACTTCCAGAGAGACGGGAGTAATCAGCTCGTACACATAGAAAAGCACGTTGACGGTCAGCGGATCCCACCCCGGAGAGGTGTCCACTATGACGAAATCAAAATCCTTTTCAATGGGCTCAAGGGCCTCGACCAGTGTCAGCTCTCCGCCGAAATCCTTGCGGTCGATCATGCGCTTCACGCCAGCCAGCGATCTTCCTCCGGCCAGCAGCCACAGATTCTCCCGGGCCTGGACAATGGTTTCGGCTGCAGGCAGCTCGCCCGTGACCAGCTCCGTCAGCCCGACCTGAGGTTTTTGCCCCAGCAGGTAGGATGCCTGGCCCTGTGTGTCCGTATCGACCAGCAGAACCTTGTAGCCAGCCAGTGCCAGCCCCGCGGCCAAATTGACGGAGGTGGTGGTTTTGCCCACCCCGCCCTTGCTCAGGGTCACACCAATCCGACGAGTCGCGGGTTTTGGCGCTTCCACTTCAGGGGCCGGTTCAAAAAGCGAAAATCGATGGCCGCAGGCCCTGCATTGCGCAACGGTAGCGCCTGCAGGTATCTTTGATTCATCGATGTTGTGCTCTTTTTTGCACTGCGGACAGATCACCTTCATTGACAGCCTCCTGCCGTTACTTCATTTTTTTTTCGAGGATTTTTTTAATGATGGGGCTATCAACGCCCTTTTCCTCGATTTCCCTGAGCAAAGTATTGACCGCGTAATTGACCAGATTGGATTTGGACGCCCTGCCCTTGGCGCCGTCAGGCAGCAACCGCTTCAGGATCACCTTGGCCTGGGTCAACCCATCGAACACGTCTTCGCGCAGATAATGGGTCGTCTTCTTTCTGCTTGCCCCGGCCTTCGATTTCAAGGGCAGGACTTTCTTCGCGGGTGCCGGGCGAGGAGCTTTCGGCGCCAGGCATGCGTGAATCAGGGAATCGAGTTCTTCGAGGCCGGGCACGGCCGCAAGATTTCTGTCTTCCCGAAAAAGTTCACCGAGAATGTCGTGCTGTTCGCTTGTGCTCATCTGAATTTTCCGCTTCAGGAAGGTTTGCTGACGCTTGAAAGGACAGAACTCTTGATTTCGGAAACGACCCGTGTCATCCAGTCTATATATCCTGAATCATGGGTATTTATTATTTCCATGCCACAAATGAGGGTATCCCCCTCGTAAGGCGAAATATGTACGATGCGGACGTCGACATGAAACGACCGGTCCGGAAAGACGATCTGCACCCCTTCCAGGATGCTGCCGATCACAAAGGCGTCGGAACTCGTTACCGAAAGGCCGATTCCGTACATGGAAAGGTCTTTTACGGAGTGTTTGAGCCCATTATGACTCATGGTCACCAGCCCGTGAGGAACCGGCACGCGAAAAGATTTGCGCACGACCTTTTTTCCTTCGTTATCGCAGGCAATGAGCAGGCTTGAATCTTCCCCTGTCTGGTTCACTTTCGCGCCCTGATCGCCTTGTTCTACCTTGCTGTTCATGCAACACCTCCAAAGACCGTGGCTGGAAATTTATCCATGACCCGCTGCCGCACCGAAATATTTCGTAAGGGCAACGATAGGCAATGCTGTATTATTGCCCTTGATTTTATTGAAAATCAATCCCTCGACGCAAACGTAAAAAAACAGGACAAGTCTAATTCGGCGGTCGAGAATCCGCAGTCATTCCGGAGGAACATGTACAGACTCAAAATTATAACTGTCGGTAAGATAAAGAAAAATTACTATCTTGAGGCAATAGCTCACTACGCAAAAATGCTAAAGCCAGTCCTGCGCATCGATGTCCATAATGTCAAGGATTGCCCGCAAGCCGAAGGGGCAGAGAGAAAACGTCTGGAATCCTTGCGCATCCTGGAAAAAATCGGCCCCAAGGACACCCTCGTGGCCCTGCACGAGACGGGAAAATTGTTCACCTCGCCGGACTTCGCCTCTTTTTTGCGCCCGCTGCTGGAAAATCCGGCCGGAGAGTGTTGCTTCGTCATCGGCGGAGCCCTTGGGCTTTCGCCGGAACTGCTGTCCAGGTCGCAGGTCCAGCTCAGCCTGAGTACCCTGACCATGCCCCACGAGTTGGCCCAGGTCGTGCTTTACGAACAGCTCTTCCGGGCCACAACCATCATGCAGAACAGGACGTATCATTATTGACGGAGCCTGAGGTTGGCGGATGGAGGTTTGAATCAGGCTGTTTTTCCTGGCTGATCAAACCATCTCCCTGAAACCGATCCCCTGCTCCGCCAGCCCTCGGCATAATTCTCCGAACGCCACGTCCAGAAGCTGAACCCGCTCCCCTGCTTCGCCGCCAGTGACGGTCAGGGTGATGTCCAGCTCCGGGGTCATGCCCACGGTCGAAGCCAGGGATTTGATATAGACCCGTGGATGCCTTGGGACCACGTGCCCAAGGACCGGTTCCAGCATGGATTCGTCATTGCAGAGCACGCGCAGGGTCTTGCCGTGGGAGCCCCCGTCGCCGAAGGTTTGCTGCATGAATTCCTGCAGGGAGGACTCGATAATGCGCTTCAGTTCCGAGGGCACGCCAGGCAGCGAGATGATGGAAGTCCGCCCCTTTTGCACCAGCACGCCGGGAGCGGTCCCTCCCGGATTGAAGAGCGGCAAGCCCCCCTTGGGCAGCCAGGCCATTTTTTCGCGGCCCGGGTTGAGTCCGCCCTGGGCCATTATGCCAAGGGCATGAAACCTGTCGTACTGCTCCCTGACCATGCGCAAGGCTTCGGGGTGCAGTTCCAGCGGCAGTTCAAGACCCTGTGCCACGGCGGCCAGGGTCAGATCGTCGGCCGTGGGGCCGAGGCCCCCGGAAGTGAAGATGACGTCCGCCCCCCGTTCAAGAGCGCGCCTGACCTCTGCGGCGATCTCGTCCACCTCGTCGCGCAGCATGGTTCCGCGCGCCACATGCCCTCCCCTGGAATTGATCAGCCTGCAAAGCCAGCTCGTGTTGGTATCCTGGATGTCGCCGATGAGAATCTCGTTCCCGATGACCAGAATCTCCACAATGGCCGAATATGTCATGCTTTTCCCCTGTGCCAAAATTTTATCGCGTGTTTCACCGCCTTTGCTCACATACTCTCTTGGACATGCCCCCGACAACAAAAAAGGGAGCATCCGAAGACGCTCCCCCATATGTTGCCGTATCCAGGAGGTTATTTGACCTTTCCGGCCTTCCAGGCCTGGATCAGCTGGTCGTAGTCGACCGTTTCGCCCTGGGGCTTTTCGTTCTCGAGCTTGGGCTTGGGAGCGCCGGGCTGGTCGAGCCAGTACTGCTCGTCACGGGGCTCGTTCATCTTAGGACCGCAATCGCCCTGGACGTTGGCGCGCTCAAGGCGTTCCAGAATCTTGTCCTGTTCGGCGGCCAGGTTGTCCATGGCGGTTTCAGGGGTGACTTCGCCGGAGACGGCTTCACCGATGTTCTGCCACCACAGCTGGGCGAGCTTGGGGTAATCGGGCACGTTGGTGCCGGTGGGCGTCCAGGCCACGCGGGCCGGGCTGCGGTAGAATTCAACCAGACCGCCGAGCATGGGCGCGCGATCGGTGAAGGACTGGTGGCGGATGTCGGAGTCACGAACCGGGTTCAGGCCAACATGAGCCTTCTTGAGCGAGGTGCTCTTGGCCACGCAGAACTGGGCAAAGAGCCAAGCGGCCTTGCGGCGGTCAACAGGGGTGCTCTTCAGCAGGGTCCAGGAACCGCAGTCCTGATAACCGAGCTTCTGGCCTTCTTCCCAGTATGGACCGTGAGGTGAAGGAGCCATGCGCCATTTCGGGGTGCCGTCGTCGTTGACCACGGGAGTGCCCTTTTCGACCATGGAGGCAGTGAAGGCGGTGTACCAGAAGATCTGCTGGGCCACGTTGCCTTTGGCCAGACTTGGCAGGGACTGATAGAAGTCCATGCCGAGAGCGCCGGGAGGTGCGTAGAGACGCAGCCAGTCCATGTACTTGCGCAGGGCGTACTTGGCGGCCGGGCCGTTGGCGGCGCCGCCACGGGAGACGCTGGCGCCGACGGGACGGCAACCGTCCACGCGGATGCCCCATTCATCGACGGGCACGCCGTTGGGGATGCCCTTGTCACCGGCGCCGGCCATGCTCAGCCATGCATCGGTAAAACGCCAGCCAAGATCGGGAGCCTTCTTGCCGTAGTCCATGTGGCCGTAAATGGCCTTGCCGTCGATTTCCTTGACGTCATTTGTGAAGAACTCGGCGATGTCTTCGTAGGCGGACCAGTTGACCGGAACGCCCAGTTCATAGCCGTATTTGGCCTTGAACTTTTCTTTGAGCTCGGGTTTCTGGAACCAGTCGTAACGGAACCAGTACAGGTTCGCGAACTGCTGGTCGGGCAACTGATAGAGCTTGCCGTCGGGACCGGTGGTGAAGGATTTGCCCATGAAGTCATCGATGTCGAGGGTCGGCAGGGTCACGTCCTTGCCTTCGCCAGCCATCCAGTCCGTAAGGTTGACCACTGCACCGTAGCGGAAGTGGGTGCCGATGAGATCCGAGTCGTTGACATAGCCGTCGAAGACGTTCTCGCCGGACTGCATCTGAACCTGCAGCTTCTCGATGACGTCACCTTCCTGGATCAGGTCATGGGTGACCTTGATGCCGGTAATGTCAAAAAAAGCCTTGGCCATGACCTTGGACTCATACTCATGAGTGGGAATCGTTTCGGAGACGACCTTGATCTCCATGCCCTTGAACGGGGCGCCGGCCTTGATGAACCATTCCATTTCCTTCATCTGCTCGTCCTTGCTGAGCGTCGAAGGCTGAAACTCTTCTTCGATCCATTTTTTCGCCGCCGCCTTCTGGGCTGCCTCGTCGGCAAAGCCAAGGGTGGTGACGCCCAGGAATGCCACGATGAGCATTCCGGTTAAGAGAACACGTCGAACTTGCATACGGACCTCCATTTGCGGTTATTCCAACAAACCCCAAAACGCCGTTTCCGCCTCGCTCCCTGCACCGCGCGGTGTCCTGATCTCAACCCCAGCGCATGACGGTGACAAGAAAAAGAACGGATATCATGGTAGCGATCCAGACAGCCAGATCCGTCAGGCCAAGCCAGGCCAGATGGATGTATGCGCTGCCCAGAAGGCTTATGAACAGACGGTCTCCACGGGTGGTGACGATGGGCAGGAATCCCCGGCGGGCAATGCTCGGAGAGATGATCTGCCAGATGGTCATGCAGATGAGCATGAGCACGATGAACGTGAAAAAACCTGCCGTGACAGGCGTCCAGGCCATCCAGGCGATATTCATGGCAGCCCTCCTAAACCCGGCCCAGGGCGAAGCCCTTGGCCAGATGGTTGCGTACAAACCAGATGACCAGTGCGCCCGGCACGATGGTCAGGATGCCGGCCGCGGCCAGCAGGCCCCAGTCAAGGCCTGAGGCGCTGACCGTGCGGGTCATGGTCGCGGCGATGGGTTTGGCCACGGTGGTGGTCAGGGTGCGGGCCAGAAGCAGCTCGACCCAGCTGAACATGAAGCAGAAAAACGCCGTGACGCCGATGCCCGCCCGGATGAGCGGGATGAAGACGGCCAGGAAAAAGCGCGGGAAGCTGTACCCGTCGATGAAGGCCGTCTCGTCGATCTCGCGCGGCACCCCGGACATGAAGCCTTCCAGGATCCAGACCGCCAGCGGTACGTTGAACAGACAGTGCGCCAGGGCCACTGCGATGTGCGTGTCGATGAGATTGAAGGTCGAATAGAGCTGAAAGAATGGCAGCAGGAAAACGGCCGGTGGCGCCATGCGGTTGGTCAGCAGCCAGAAGAAGACGTGCTTGTCGCCGATGAAGCGGAAGCGCGAGAAGGCATAGGCTGCAGGCAGCGCCGTGACCAACGAGATGACCGTGTTGATGCTGACGTAGATCATTGTGTTGATATAGCCCGAATACCAGGACGGATCCGAGAAGATCTTGGCATAATTGTCCAGGGTCATGGAACTCGGGAAGAGTTCGAACGAGCGCATGATGTCCGCGTTGGTGCGCAGGGACATGTTCAGCATCCAATATATGGGAAGCAGCAGCAGGACGAGATAGAAAACCAGGATGAAATGACGTTTTCTCATGACTTGTCCCCCGTGCCCACGGCCTGCAGAGCCTGATAGAAAAGCCAGCAGAACAGCAGGACGATGAGGAAGTAGATGATGGAGAAGGCCGCGGCGGGCCCAAGGTCCATGGCCGTAGAGAGCTTGACCAGATAGATGGACAGGAAGGTCGTGGCGTTGCCGGGGCCTCCTCCGGTCAGCACGAAGGGCTCGGCATAGATGAGGAAGCTGTCCATGAATCTGAGCAGCACCGCGATGGTCAGCACTCCGCGCATCTTCGGGAGCTGGATGTAGCGGAACACGGCCCAGCGGCT
This sequence comes from Deltaproteobacteria bacterium HGW-Deltaproteobacteria-18, assembly GCA_002841885.1. NCBI lineage: Bacteria > Deltaproteobacteria > Deltaproteobacteria bacterium HGW-Deltaproteobacteria-18. The sequence goes on along the minus strand of PHBE01000021.1, from coordinate 60,235 downwards.
GGCTCCGTCGATCTTGGCGGCCTGATAGTAGGCGTCGGGGATGGAGCGCAGGCCCGCGTAGGCCAGCAGGACCACCAGCGGCGTCCAGTGCCAGACCTCCATGAGCATGACCGTGATCCAGGCATGCAGGGGGTTGGCGGTATGATCGAAACCCAGGCCCAGGCTGTTGATGGCCGCTCCGAAGAGGCCGATGTCGGGCCGGGTGAAAATGATCCAGATGGTTCCGATGACGTTCCAGGGGATGAGCAGCGGCAAGGCCAGGAGCACCAGACAGGCCGAAGCGGTCCAGCCCTTGTGGGGCATGGTCAGGGCGATGGCGATGCCGAGCGGAATCTCGATCAGGAGCACCAGGCCGGAAAAGATGAGCTGCTTCACGAGCGCATCATGCAGGCGGGAATTGGTCAGCATCTCGCGAAACCATTCCGTGCCGACAAAAATGCTTTGCCCCGGGCCCAGGATGTCCTGGACCGAGTAGTTGACCACGGTCATAAGCGGGATGATGGCGCTGAAGGCCACGATGACAAAGACGGGCAGGATAAGAAACCAGGCCCTGTTGTTCTCCCATTTTTCCACGCCCACCTCCTACTTGACCAGAAACTGGTCGCGAAAAAGCTTGGTCCGCCGAGGCGGAAAGAAAACCCAGCAGCTGTCGGCCGGGATGGGACGTCCCTCGGGCACCCTGACCTTGAGTTTGGCCGAACCCGATTCCACAGTCACGATGCGGCTGCTGCCTTCGAACTCGACGGAGACGATGCGTCCGGCCACGGCTCCGTCACGTGGTTCGTCCGAGAGCTCAAGGTACAGCGGACGGATGCCAATCTTGAATTCGCCCTGCCCTGCCCTCGCGGCCACGGCCGGATCAAGTGGAATGCTGCCGCAATCGAGCACGGCCTGGTTCCCGTCCACCTTACACGGCAGGAGGTTCATGCCCGGGCTGCCGATGAAATACCCGACAAAGGTGTGCGCCGGGTCTTCGAAGAGTTCATCCGGCGAACCTATCTGCAGCAGCGCGCCGTCGTACATGATGACGATCTTGTCGGCGAAGGTCATGGCCTCGGTCTGATCGTGGGTCACGTAGATGAGGGTCAGGCCGAACTGCTGGTGGATTTCCTTCAACTTGCGGCGCAACTGCCATTTGAGGTGCGGGTCGATGACGGTCAGTGGCTCGTCAAAAAGAATGGCGGCCACGTCCTTGCGCACCAGCCCCCGGCCCAGCGAAATCTTCTGTTTGGCGTCCGCGGCCAGGCCGCTGGCGCGCTTGTTGAGATAGGGACTCAGGTCCAGGATTTCCGCGATCTCATGCACCCGCGAGCGCACCTCGCCCTCCTCCACCTTGCGGTTGCGCAGCGGGAAGGCCAGATTGTCGAAAACCGTCATGGTGTCGTAGAGCACCGGGAACTGAAAAACCTGCGCAATGTTGCGTTTTTCCGGCGGCAGCTTGGTTACATCCTGGCCGTCGAAGAGCACGCGGCCCTGACTTGGGGTCAGAAGGCCCGAGATGATGTTGAGCATGGTGGTCTTGCCGCAGCCACTGGACCCCAGAAGCGCGTAGGCGCCGCCGTCTTCCCAGACCGTGTGCACTTTCTTGAGTGCGAAATCGTCATCGCTTGCGGGTTTGGACCGGTAGCTGTGGGCGATGTTCTCAAGTTCGATTTTGGCCATGAAAAATCCTTTAGTTGGCGCTTTGGACGCAAGTGGCGGGACATGCCGGTGCCTTGACCAGACGGTCGTCCTCACCGAACACGTAGACATCGCAAGGACGCACGAAGACCGAAATCTCCTGCCCGACCTTGTAGGATCTCACCCCCTGCTCCTGCAGGACCAGAGACCTGTTGCGGTAGTGAAAATGCACGAAGGTTTCGGAGCCGTTGATTTCGGCCAGTTCGACAACGGTACGGATCTCCACATCTTCACTGGTCTTGCGATTCAGGTTGAAGTGATGCGAACGGATGCCGAACTTGTAGACGCCCGGTGGCAGGCCGCACAGATGGCCGGTCAGGGGCAGATCGATGCCGATGCGCAGATGCGCCTTGTGCTCATCGACCTCGGCGGTGATGAAATTAATGGGCGGATCGCTGAAGACTTCGGCGACCTGCGTCGTGGCCGGGTGATGGTACACGTCGGCCGTGGGGCCGGTCTGCAGCACCCTGCCCTCGTGCATGATGATGATGTTGCCGCCGAGCATGAGGGCCTCGGTGGGTTCGGTAGTGGTGTAGACCACGATGGACTCGCGCTCGCCGAAGATCTGTTGCAGCTCGTCGCGCAGTTCCTCGCGCAGCTTGTAGTCCAGATTGACCAGGGGTTCATCGAGGAGCAGAAGCTGGGCCTCCTTGACCAGGGCCCGGGCAATGGCCGTGCGCTGCTGCTGACCGCCGGAAAGCTCGGCCGGCAGTCGCGAAAGCAGTGGGTCCAGATGCAACATCCGGGCTGTCTCCATGACCCGCCGCTCGATCTCGGCCTTGGGCGTCCCCGCGATGCGCAGGGGCGAGGCGATGTTTTCGAAGATCGTCTGGGATGGATAGTTGATGAACTGCTGATAGACCATGGCAATGCTGCGACGGCGCACGGACACGCCGGTCACGTCCTTGCCGTCGGCCAGGACCTTGCCTTTGGACGGGCGGTCAAGCCCGGCCATGATGCGCAGGAGTGAGGTCTTGCCGGCCTGGGTGCGGCCCAGCAGCACATAGCGCTGGCCAGTTTCGAAATTGAGCGAAATGTCTTTGAGGTGCATTTCGCCGTCCACAATTCTGTCAATGGAATCAAGCTGAAGCCCCATGCGGCTCCTCCGTGGCAGGATATGAAGTCCGGTTTCTGGATGAGGGCCGGATCGTGTTCAAGAGCCCATAACAGACGAATTTTTTTTTCTCAACTGAAAAAGAAAATTGGTCAGCCAACCTATTTTGTTCGTAAACGTTCAGTTTTCCGGCCCTTCATCGACGTGCAGTTTCACGTTCCCGCGTTTCATCTGATCGAGAACGCTTGCCGGCGGCGTCTTGTCCGTGAACAGGACGTCGATTTCCTCGATGTTGCCCAGGCGCACCATGGCGTTGCGCCCGAACTTGGTGTGGTCGGTGACCAGGAAAACCTGCCTGGAATTATCCATGATGGCTCTGGCGGCGCGCACTTCCCGGTAGTCGAAGTCGAGCAGAGTGCCGTCCATGTCGATGCCGCTGATGCCGATGATGCCGAAATCGACCTTGAACTGGCGGATGAAATCTATGGCCGCCTCACCGACGATGCCCCCGTCGTGATGACGGATCAGGCCGCCGGCCACGATGATCTCCACCTCCGGGTTTCCGGTCAGGATGGAGGCGACATTGAGGCTGTTGGTGATGACCCGCAGATTCTTGTGTCCGCCCAGGGCCCTGGCCACCTCTTCGGTGGTGGTGCCGATGTTGATGAAAAGCGAAGATTTGTTGGGGATGGCCTGGGCCACCATTTGCCCGATGACTCTTTTTTCGGACAGGCAGAGCACCTTGCGGTCCAGATAGTCCAGGTTTTCCGTGCTCAGGCATGGCCCCGCCCCCCCGTGATAGCGTTGCAGGAGACCCTTGGCGTTCAGGGTGTTGATGTCCCGGCGTACGGATTGGGGAGTGATGCCGAAATGATCGGCCAGGGACTGGATGGTGGCGAATCCCGTCTCCCGGACCATGCGGATCATTTCGGCATGGCGTTGACGGACCGTGACGTGCCTGGCTCCCGTGTCCTGACCGTCGGCTTTGCCGGCAGGAGCGTCATGCATAAATTCTCCTTTCGTTTTCGAAAAAAAAACTACGTGAAGTGTCGTTTTAAGAAAAAAAATCTGGCAGAATGCAACGGCTCATGCTAGAAAATCTCCCCAGAAGGCGGCATGCTCCGCGAAAGCTGTTAACATGGCTTGTTTCTCATTGCCAGCATGATTTCACCCGTCTCGGGCTGCAAGGCGATCGTGCGCACGGAACATATTGTTCTTTCGTTCCTTTTCGGTTTTCTTGATTTTGCAAGGACATTCATGACCATTCTCACAACCCGGGTTCTCATCATCGGCGCCGGTGTCACTGGCGCGGGATTGCTGCGTGATCTGGCCCTGCGCGGCGTGCAGGCTCTTCTGATCGAACAGCACGACGTCAATTCCGGTGCGTCCGGCGGAAACCACGGACTGCTGCACAGCGGCGCGCGCTATGTGGCTTCCGATGTCGAGGCCGCAGTGGAATGCAGGGAGGAAGGCGACATCCTGCGTCGGCTTGCGCCGCAATGCATCGAGGACACGGGCGGACTTTTCGTGGCCGTGCGCGGAGACAACGAGCGCTATGCCTCCGATTTTCCGGCTCTCTGCGCCAAAAGCGGCATTCCCTGCCAGGGCCTTGAGCTGCGTACCGCCCGTGTCATGGAGCCCGCCCTGTCGGAGAATCTCATCGCCGCCTTCGCGGTGCAGGACGGCGCGGTGGATCCGTTCATGCTCTCCCTCGACAACATCTCCCAGGCCTTGAGTCTGGGCTGCACCATGCGCCGCAATCTCGCCGCCGTCTCCATGGAAGTGACGGACAACCGTGTCACCCTGGTGCGATGCCGGGACATAACCACCGGCGGCGAAGTCCTGATCGAGGCCGAACTGGTGATCAACGCCTCGGGGGCCTGGGCCGGACGGATCGCGGCCCTGGCCGGTGCGCACATCAACATCCTCTATTCCATGGGCAGCCTCATCATCACCCAGGACCGCATCGCCACCCGGGTCATCAACCGGCTGCGCCCCCCTTCCGACGCGGACATCCTCGTGCCCGGCGGGACCGTGTCCATCCTCGGCACCACCTCCATCCGCGTGCCCACGCCCGATGGATGCAGGCCAAGCGTGGCGGAAACGGACCGCATCATCGACGACGCCCGCGCCATGCTGCCCATCCTGGACCGCACCCGCTACATCCGGGCCTACGCCGGGGTGCGGCCGCTTGTCTCCATGGGTCCGGCCGGTGATGACCGTGCGGTCAGCCGGGGCTTCTCGCTCATCGACCATGCAGGCGAGGGCGTTGAAAATTTCATGACCATCACTGGCGGCAAGCTCACCACGTATCGGCTCATGGCCGAAAAAGCGGCGGATCTGGCCTGTGCGAAACTAGGGGTTTTTGCGCGTTGCCGGACCCGCACGGAACCATTGCCGCCTTCCAGCATGGGCAAATGGACCGAGCCCGGGCGGGGTCCAAAGAGCTGGGTGGAGAGCCGCGCCGAAGACGACATCGTATTGTGCGAATGCGAGATGATCTCGCGCAGCGTCATCGATGCCATCGTGGACGAGGCCAAGGACATGCGCGGCCGCTCCATGCTCAAGGCCATCGGCATGCGCAGCCGGGTCGGCAAGGGTCCGTGCCAGGGCGGTTTTTGCGGACCGCGCATAACCGGCCATCTTTATGACCGCGAAATCTCCACCGGAACCCAGGGGCTGGCGGAGCTCAAGACCTTCACCGAGCGCCGCTGGAGAGGTTTTTCACCGATACTCTGGGGCGTGCCACTCATGCAGGCCGACCTGCAGGAGGCCCTGCATTGCGGGGCCATGGACCTGGAGTTCGGACCCGCCCCTTCGACCAGGGACGAGGATAGCGAAAAATGCCCTGCCCCGGCCTTCAAGGAACAGTCATGAAAACGTATGATGTCATGGTCATCGGCTCGGGTTTTGCCGGGATGGCCGCAGCGCTTTTCGCCGCCAGACGAGGACTGTCCGTGGCCCAGACAGGAGCCACGGGCGGCATTGACTTCAGTACCGGGTTCATCGATCTTTTGGCCGTGCATCCCACCGAAGAGCAAAAAGTCTGGGAGGATCCCTTTGCCGCACTGGCCGCACTGCGCCGTGATCTTCCGGACCACCCGTACTGCCGGGTGAGCGACGCGGAGATTTGCCGGGCACTGGAGGACTTCACCACTTTTCTTGGCGAACACGGGCTTTGCTATCGGGGCCGCGCCGGGAAGAACACCCTGACCCTGACCGCCGCCGGAACCATGAAGCCAACCTATCTGCTGCCCTGCACGGCCTGGAACGGGGTCGAGGCCTGGGAAATGAAGGCGCCCACGCTGATTGTCGATTTTCACGGGCTCAAAGGCCTGAGCGCAAAGCAGATCGCACAGGTGCGGAAAGATTCCTGGCCGGCTCTCAACGTGACGCGGGTAAAATTTCCCGGCATGAGCGGTGAACTCTATCCCGAACACATGGCCTGGAGCATGGCCGACCCGGCACGCCGGTCGGAGCTGGCCCAGACCGTCGCACCGCTCATTGCGGACGCGCAATACATAGGCTTTCCGGCCATTCTTGGCATGACCGACACCGTTGCCGTGCTGCGGCACATGGAAGAGCTGCTTGGCAGACCGGTCTTTGAAATCCCCACCCTGCCTCCTTCCATCGCCGGTCCCCGGCTGCGCGCCGCCTGCGATCGTGGCCTTCCGGCCCTCGGAGTGCGCACATATACGCAGAAAATGATCACGAAAGCTGCATGTTCCGACGAAGGATTTCATTTTACCGCCGGAAGCGGTTCGACGTCCGTTGAACTTTTCGCACACAACGCGATTCTTGCCAGTGGGCGTTTCTTCGGTAAAGGCTTGAGGGCGGACCGTCACCGCATTCATGAGTCGGTCTTCGATCTGCCCGTCTGCCAGCCAGACAACCGGAGCCTGTGGCATCGCCCCGAGTTTTTCGACCCGAAAGGACACGAGATCAATCAGGCCGGAATAGAGACTGATCAAAACTTGCGGCCATTGGATGCGCAGGGCCGGGTCTTTCATCCCCGCCTGCATGCCGCAGGAGCGATCCTGGCCCATCAGGACTGGATGCGCATGAAGTGCGGAGCCGGTTTGGCCATCGCCACCGCCTACAAGGCGGTATCCTCCTTGTAATTTCCAGCCACGGGAGCCTGCATGGACTTTTTTTCCATCGGTCTCGCCCTTGCCCTTGCCTGCGCCCTCATGGGCGCTCTTCGGCGGATGCGGGGATGGTTCAGACACGGGGCCGCCATGGGACGGCCGGAGCAAGGCAAGCCGCGCCCTGGCATGCTTGGCGTGCTCCGTGGCGGAATGGCAGACCTTGTCCTTTTGCGCCGCACCCTGCGCCAGAGTCCCTTGCGCTGGACCGGTCACATGCTCCTGATCCTTGGCTTTGTGCCTCTCATCGTTCTGCATGCCATGGACGGGGTCGTGACCCGTCCCCTCTTTTCCGGGTACGAGCCAACCCTCGATCCCTGGCAATTCCTGCGCAATCTTTTCGGCCTGATCTCCGTACTCGGCTTGACGATTTTGCTCCTGAATCGCTGCACAAAGCTCAAAAAATTCAGCAACCTGCAGGATTGGGCCCTTCTCGCCGTGGTCCTTGGCGTGCTCCTCTCCGGCTTTTTTCTGGAATCGTTCAAGATCATGTCCGCCGGGGATTTCAAACGCATGGCGGACGATTATTTTGTCGAGGCCGAGCCCGAGGAACTGATCTCCCTCAAGGCCTATTGGGCCAGGGAAAACGGGGTGCGCTTCAGCCAGTTTCTTCCGTCGGCCCCGGAATTGCTTGAACTTGGCGCCCAGCTTCACGAGGACCGCTGTGCCGGTTGCCATTCCCCCACGTCATCGGCCTTCGTTTCGCGCTCCATGACCGCGCTGGTGCCCGCCTCCCTGCATATTGCCGATCAGGGACGCGACTTGTTCTGGTATGTGCATGTCGGCCTGGCCTTTCTGGGCCTTGGCCTTCTGCCCTGGGGCAAATTCTTTCATCCGGCCGCGACCGGCATCAATCTGCTCATGCGCGCCGGATCACGGGACAGCGAAGCAGGCACGCCGCCACGCCCTCTTGCCCGGGGACTGGCCCTGGACGCCTGCACCCGCTGCGGGCAATGCAGCCTGCACTGCAGCGTGGCTCCCGCGCACAGGGTGCTTGGCAATCCGGACATCCTGCCCATGGACAAGCTGGCCGATCTGTGCAGTCATCTGGACGACAGGCTCTCGCCGATCCGTACCGCCACGCTGGTTGAAGGAAGCCACATCTGCACCGAATGCCTGCGCTGCACGCAGGTCTGCTCCGCCGGCATCGATCTTCAGGATCTGTGGATTGCCTCGAAAAAGGCTCTGACAGAGGCCGGCCGAGCCGGAGTGGACGGAGAGATGCGCAAGCGCACTGCCGGAGAATGGGCCAAGGAGCTGGCCTCAAGGGATCTGGGCAGGGTCGGCGGCACGGGGGCAGGCCTTGCTGATCGGGCCGAATCATTCTGGGGTTGCGTACAGTGCACAACCTGCACGGGCGTCTGTCCCGTGGTTGCGGTCAGCGAAGACCCCTCCAGGGATCTGGACCTCGCTCCGCAGCAGATCATGAACCTCCTGCGCATGGGCCTAAAAGCCCAGACTCTTGGCGCCCGCATGGTCTGGAGCTGCACCACCTGCTACAAATGCCAGGAGCACTGCCCCCAGGGCGTCCCCGTAGCCGACATCCTGTACGAACTGCGGCAACTGGGCGCGGAAACCCTGCGCAAAAAAGAGGGCCGGACATGAAATACGCCTACTTTCCGGGCTGTAAGATCGCCCATCATCTGCCGATGCATGGCCAGAGCGTTGAGGCCGTCTGTGCCCGCCTTGGAATTGAGCTGGTCAAACCCGAGTTCAACTGCTGCGGCTATCCCGTGCGCCACGAGAGCCGGGACGCTTCGGTCTATTCCGCCCTGCGCAACCTGGCCCTGGCGCAAAGTCTCGGCCTTGAGCTCATGACGCCCTGCAAATGCTGCTTTGGCAATCTTCAGCACGCACGGCATCAGGTCGACAATGATGAAAAGTTAAAGTGTCGCATGAAGGATTTGCTACGTGAAGACGGGCTCGATTTTCCCGGAAAGGTCCGGGTCCGGCATTTTCTGCAGGTTCTCGATGACTATCCCGGCGGCGTGACGAGCGCCGTGAGCCGCCCGCTCACAGGTCTGAAAGTCGCCTGCCATTACGGCTGCCATGCCCTGCGCCCCGAAAATATCACCCATTTCGACGATCCTCTGGCACCGACTATCTTCGAACGTCTGGTTGCCGCCACCGGCGCCTCTCCCCTACCCTGGGATCTGCGCCTTGAGTGCTGCGGCTATCCACTTCGCGGCCGTGACGAGACCATCGCGGATCTGCTTGTGGCGAAAAAAATGGCCGACGCGAAATCAGCCGGCGCGGACTTGCTGGCCACGGCCTGCACCTATTGCCAGCTGCAGTTCGGGAACGAGAACCGGAAAAGCCCCCAGACCATCCCGGCCGTCCTCTATTCCCGGATTCTGGGCCTGGCCCTGGGGCTTGACCCGGACGAGCTTGGCATCAAACCCGGCGACCTGCTGGCCCGCTTCGTGGTTTGAGAACACATGAAAATTCTGTAGGACGAACGAAACACCAGAGCAGGAGGAGAGCACATGGCCCGCTACGTAGGCGCAGTCGATCAGGGAACCACCAGCAGCCGCTTCATCATCTTTGACGAACGCGGCCGTATCGTCGGCATGGACCAGAAGGAGCACGAGCAGATCTATCCGAAGCCCGGCTGGGTCGAACACGATCCCATGGAGATCTGGAACAACACCCAGGACGTCATCCGGGGGGCCTTGGCAAAATCCGGGATCAAGGGCTCGGAGCTATCGTCCATCGGCATCACCAACCAGCGCGAGACCACGGTGGTCTGGGACCGCTTCACCGGCAAACCCTACTACAACGCCATCGTCTGGCAGTGCACCCGTACCCACGAAATCTGCAAGCAGCTCATCGCCGACGGCGGCCAGGACCGTTTCAGGGCCGTGACCGGGCTGCCGGTTGCGACCTATTTTTCAGGCCCCAAGATGCGCTGGATCCTGGACAACGTACCCGAGGCCCGTGCCGCCGCAGGCAAAGGCAACGCCCTCTTCGGCACCATCGAGACCTGGATCATCTGGTGGCTGACCGGCGGTCCCAAGGGAGGCGCGCACGTGACCGACGTGACCAACGCCAGCCGGACCATGCTCATGGATCTCAAAACCCTGGCCTGGGACGAGGAAATCCTCAGGATCATGGACATCCCGCTGCAGGGTCTGCCGCGCATCGTGCCGTCATCGGACAGCGACACCTGGGGCCCCACCAGCGAGGACGGTCCCATCGGCGCGCGCGTGCCGGTCTGCGGAGCCGTCGGCGACCAGCAGGCCGCCCTGGTGGGCCAGACCTGTTTTGCCCCCGGCGAAGCCAAGAACACCTACGGCACGGGCTGCTTTCTGCTCATGCACACGGGCCACGAGCCCATCCAGTCCAAGCATGGGCTCATCACCACCCTGGCCTACCAGTTCAGCGGCCGCAAGCCATCCTACTGTCTGGAAGGGTCCATCGCCATTGCCGGGGCGCTGGTGCAGTGGCTGCGCGACAACCTGCAGATGTTCTCTTCGGCACCGGAGATAGAGACCCTGGCCAGACAGGTCGAAGACACGGGCGGCATGTACATTGTCCCGGCCTTCTCCGGCCTCTACGCCCCCTACTGGCGACCCGACGCACGCGGCGTCATGGTCGGCCTGACCCGTTACATCAACCGCAACCACTTCGCCCGTGCCGTGCTCGAGGCCACCGCCTACCAGGCCAAGGACATCGTCCTGGCCATGAACAAGGACTCCGGCGTGGAGTTGAAAACGCTCAAGGCCGACGGCGGCATGGTCTACAACGAACTGCTCATGCAGTTCCAGGCCGACATCCTGAACGTTCCGGTCATCCGCCCCAAAGTGGCCGAGACCACCTGTCTTGGTGCGGCCTACGCGGCGGGAATCGCCTCGGGCTTCTGGTCCGGACGCGAGGAACTCTATAACAACTGGGAAGAGGACAAACGCTGGATCCCGGACATGGCTGAAGAAAAGCGCGCAGAACTCTTTGCGGGATGGCAAAAGGCCGTGACCAGGACCTTCGACTGGGTGGACTAGGATTTTGTGGGATCTGTGTGGGGGGCGTTGGGAATGGCGCACGGGTGCGCGTGGGTGGCGCGTGGGGAGGGCAAAATGTTTTTTGCCCCTACGCGATCAACTCTTGCATTCCTTGCAGGCGGTGACGATGAAGCGTTTCTGCAGCACCAAGCCAGTATCCGTCCTGAAGAAAAGCTTGCGGCCGCCGTTGCCGCCGACGCTGGAGGCGCTGACGGTCACGCCCTCCTCGGCCAGGACTTCCATGGCGACCTTGACGTTGCGGTTTCCGGCGGAGGTGTCGCAGTGCTGATGCAGCGGCGAGGCCCCGCCAAAAATCTTGCATTCGAGGCTTTTTGCTGAAATTCCCGATTTGGCGAATTCCCGGAGCAGACTCCAGATGGATGAATCGACGTAGCGATACTGATCCCCGGTTGCCCTGCTCCCTGAAAAATCTTCGATGCGCGGCAACAACGCGTGAAAAATTCCGCCCCAGCGATATTTTGCGCAGTACATTGTCACGGAAACGCACGAACCGAGCACCGTCTGTACCAAAGTCGGGCTGCTGTAGATCCCTCCCTGACCCACCAAAAGGTAGTCATGAGGAAGTTCCCGGCAATCTTCGAGGCCGTTGATGGCCTGTTCCGGGATGATCATCCTGTTTTTTGCGATTCTTTGCATTGCCGACTTGTAAACCTTGGGTGTAAGTTGAAACATCATCCACGTTCTAGGTAAAAGTAACCTTTCTCCATGCAGATGTCATCAGAAGAAAACACTTTTCGCTCAGGCCTGCGGCTGGAATTGCCTTATCTTGTCGATGCATTGGGCAAGGACCACGGCTTTCTGCACGACGCCCGGCAGTTTGAATTCCTGGCGGAAATCGTGGCCGATCATCATCGCCACGGGTCATCTCCGCTTTGCTCGTTCCTCGTGGCCGGATGTGATCGCGGGCTCGACGCCTACAGCTTGTGCATCACCCTGCTGGAAGAGGCCAAGGAGCACTCCGGGCTCGAATTCTCCATTCTGGCCACGGACTTCCTGCCCGCCAACCTGGACCAGGCCAAACGCGGCGTGTATCCTTCAGCCAGCGTCCGCAGCGTCCCGCCCGTTATGGCCAGGCGCTATTTCCTGCGCAGTCGCGATTCCGGCAAGGATCTGGTGCGCCTGAAGCCCGGGGTGCGCGAAATGGTCAATTTCAGGTGTCAGGACATTTTCGAATCCTTCTCCCTGCGCGAGCCGATGGATGTCATCGTCTGCCGTCAGGTGCTGCATCATTTTCATCCTGCCCTGGCGCTGGCCCTGGCCGGACGGCTGCGGCAATATCTGACCCCGGGAGGCATTCTGGTCCTGGGGGCGCGCATGCCGCGCATGCCGGGTTTTCGTCATCTGGATCATGCACTCTATCAAGCAGTCTAGGCACTGCGCTTTCATTTCCTGATTTACTCTCTGATCTTAACGGTATATAGATAAAAAATCCCGTTATTGTGTGTAAATCAGGAGTCCGCATGCATGAAAGATAAAATACGCATCCTCATTGTGGATGATTCGGCTCTGGTCCGCCAGACCCTCACTTCCATCTACGCTTCGGATCCGGAGATAGAGGTCATCGGCGCGGCGGGAGACCCTTTCGCGGCGGCCGAAATCATGCGCGACCATACGCCGGACGTCCTGTCCCTGGATGTGGAGATGCCGCGCATGGACGGGATCACGTTCCTCAAGAAGATCATGACCCAGCATCCCATCCCGACCATCATCTGCTCCACCCTGACCGAAAAAAACGCCGAAACAACCATGAAAGCCCTGGAATACGGGGCCGTATCCATCATTCAGAAGCCCAAGGTGGGTACAAAGCAGTTCATGGAGGAATCACGGATCATGCTCTGCGACGAGGTCAAGGCCGCAGCCAAGGCCAAGGTGCAGAAATACGTGCCCCGGACCCTGAAGATCAGCCAGAAACTGACGGCCGACGCCATGCTGCCCAAAGCCGCGTCCAACGCGATGATCCAGACCACGGAGAAGGTTGTCGTGGTCGGTGCCTCGACAGGCGGAACCGAGGCCCTGTTGACCCTGCTGCAGTCCATGCCGGTGGATTGCCCTGGCATCGTCATCGTCCAGCACATGCCCGAGAAATTCACGGCAGCCTTTGCCCAGCGCCTGAACTCCCTGTGCGACATCGTGGTCAAGGAAGCCACCGACAACGATACCGTGCTGCGCGGCCAGGCCCTCATCGCTCCGGGCAATCTGCATATGCTGCTCAAACGCAGCGGCGCCAGATACTACGTACAGGTCAAGGAGGGGCCGCTGGTCTCGCGGCACCGCCCCTCAGTGGACGTCCTTTTCCGTTCGGCCGCAAGGTATGCGGGCAAGAACGCCGTGGGAGTGATCATGACGGGCATGGGCGACGACGGCGCCAAGGCCATGCTCGAAATGCATCAGGCCGGAGCCGTAACCGTGGCTCAGGACGAGCATTCCTGTGTCGTCTTCGGCATGCCCGGCGAGGCCATCAAGCTGGGCGGGGTGGACAAGATAGTGCCACTGACCCAGATTGCCCCCCTGGTTTTGCAGTTGTGCCGATCCTGAACACCGGACCGGCACAAACGTATCAGACCAGACCCAGTTTACGCAGTTCCTCGATAATCTTGCGCCGTTCGATGGGTTTGACCAGATAGGCCGACGCCCCGCCCTGGAAAAAGGACTGGGTCACGTTCTTCACGTCGTCCAGCGCGCTGGTCATGATGACTCTCACCTCTTTTTGGGGCGTCACGCCGCGTTCCTTCTCCTTGTCCCTGATGATCTTCAGGGCCTCATGCCCACTCATGTTCGGCATCATGATATCCAGAAACATGACGTCGTAAGGCTGCTCCACCGCCCAGGCCAAGTCGAAAGCCTTGACGGCCTCGACTCCATCCACAGCGACATCGCACTCTCCGTATTCGAGCAGTAACTGGTGCATCACCTTGCGGCCGACAAAATCATCTTCCACTATCAGTATTCGCATTCAAACCTCTCCGTATTCTGCTGTATATCCATCGGGGTCGGCTTATTCAGCACGAGTGCATCCGGCTGAAAAGAACCGAAGTCAAGGTCAACTATCTCTAATCCGTGTCTCACTCCGTCCGCCATGCCCCCCTGCGCGGCAGGGAGATGACTCTGGCTATCTCCAGGTTGATTTTGCAAAGGTCAAAAGGCTTGCTCAAATAACCATCCATCTCGGCTGCCATGAATTTCTCCTGATCTCCGGCCATGGCATGAGCGGTCAGGGCGATGATGGGGATGTCCGACACGTGCGCGAAGGACGCGGCGTGCCGGATGGCCCGGGTAGTCTGGATTCCGTCGAGAACAGGCATCTGGATGTCCATCAGCACCAGATCGAACTCCTTGATCATGAGCACTTCAAGCGCTTCCTGACCGTCACGGGCAGTTGTGACCGCATACCCCGCCTTTTCAAGAAGCTTCTGACCGCAAAGCAGATTGACCGCGTCGTCCTCGACCATGAGCAGCCTGAGACCGGGAACCCCCTCGCACTTTCCGCACCGGGCGCGTTCCACTCCGGAGCGTCTGGGCGGCAGCTCGAACGGCAGGGAAACGTAAACAGCCGTGCCCTGGCCGGAGGCTGAATCCAGGCACAGGCTCCCGCCCATGCGCTGTACGAGCTTGCGCACTATGGTCAGCCCCAGCCCCACTCCCTGATGCTTCCTGGTGTAGGAGCCGTCGCTCTGGATGAAGGGTTCGAAGATATCCTTCTGGGTTTGCTGCGACATGCCGAGCCCCGTGTCGCTGACCGAAAAAAGCAGACGAAGAGGAGCTTTGGCCGTGAACGGCAGGACCGAGACTTCTACGCAGACGCGGCCCTGGTCGGTGAACTTCAGAGAGTTGCCGACCAGATTGAAAAGCACCTGGACCAGCCTCGCCTCGTCACCCAGGACCTGGCTAGGCAGGCAGGGGTCGCCCCTGAACTCGTAGGCAACGCCTTTTTCCTTAACCGCCTGCCCGAACAATTCCGTGAGTGCCTTGTCGACATCCTTGATGTCGAAGGCATGCTTGCGGAAAACCATTTTGTCGGCCTCGATTTTCGAAATGTCGAGGATGTCGCTCAACAGCCGGGTCAGACGCTTGGACGATTTGATGGCCGTGTGCAGACAATGGCTCTGCGTCTCGTCCAGTTTGCTGCTCTGCATGAGCTGCAGCATGCCGAGGATGCCGTTCAGGGGCGTGCGGATTTCATGGCTCATGTTGGCCAGGAATTCGGACTTGAGCTTGTTGGCGGCCTCAGCCTCGTCCTTGGCCCGGCGCAGGGAATCCTCGATTTTCTTCAGATGGGTAAGGTCGTTCAGGATAGCGTAATAGCCGCCTACGATCCCATGGTCCGAATAATACGGGATGAGGTAGACATCGACAAAGCGTTCACCCACGACCGGATACGTCAGGGTGGCTCCGTAATGCACGGTCTTGCCCTGGAAAACCTGATCAATATGCCCCCGTGTCGCCTCAAAGGCCTTTTCGCCGATGACTTCCGGGACGGTACGGCCGATGAATTTTTTGTCCGAAAAAAAGCTGGCGTACGCTGCATTGACGAAGCGATAGCAAAGATCCTTGTCGATATAGGAGACCAGCTGCGGCAGGATGTCCACGATTTTCTTGAAGTTGATGTCGCGCTTGCGCAATTCCTCTTCCGCATGGCGGCGCTGGGTGATGTCCTCCTTGATGGCCACATAGTGGGTGATCCGGCCTTCGGAGTCGAGGATGGGCGCGATGAGGGCGGATTCCCAGTAGAGGCTGCCGTCCTTGTGGCGCGGAATTCGCCCCGCCACTGCTGTCCGGATTCGATCGTGCTCCAGAGTTCCTGGTACTCTTCGCGTGATTTGTAGCCCGAACCGAGAATGCGGGGATTTTGCCCCCGGACTTCATCAAAGGAATATCCCGAAAGCTCCGTGAATTTGGGATTGACGTATTCGATGCTTCCTTGCGTATCGGTCATGACGATGCAGGCCGGGCTCTGCTCGACCATCTGCATCAGCGAGTGCATCCGCTCCTCGGTCTGCACGCGTTCGGAAATGTCCCGCACAATGCCCCATGCGTACTTGACGACGCCATGGTCGTCGTGGACCACGAAATCACGCAACTCCACCGGAAACACATGTCCGTCCCTGTGGATGTACTCCTTCCGGTAAACCCCGGTGTCACCGGACTTGAACAGCCTCGTCCATATCTGGTCCTTCTGCCAGTCATGCCATTTTTCAGGGGTGATGGCATAGAAATCGCCAAGGGCGCGCAGCTCCGGAAGCGAATAGCCCGTCATGTCGCAGTAGGCCTTGTTGGCGTCCAGAAAGCGGCCATCCGGGTCGGTCAGAATGTACCCGTCACGGCTCAGTTCGAAAAGCGCCCGGAAATGCTTCTCGCTCTGGCGCAACTGCCGTTCGGCCTCCTTGCGTCCGCTGATGTCCCGACTGAAGGCCAGTACGCAGGAGCGTCCGTCGATACTGGCTCCGGCCGTGGTCACCTCCACGTCGAAGGTCGAGCGGTCTTTTCTGCGATGCCTGGACTCGAAAACCGAATTGATTTGCGAAAAATCGGGATAAAGCTCTTTCACGATCGCTTCGGTCATGTTCGCTTCAAAGTCCCAAGTGTGCAAATCCAGCACCTCAGCCTGTGAATAGCCGAGCATGTCCGCAAAGCGTTTGTTGGCTTCGATGACGCGATGATTCTGGTCAATGATGACTATTGCGTCCAGACTTCGGTCCATGAGCATCCTGCGCATGTCGTCCATCTTCTGCCTTTCCCTCTTTTCCTCCAGAAGCATGGTCTGCTGGTAGGCTTTTTCGGACAGGGAGTTGGCGATGACAAAGAGGGCCTCGGCCACACGGCGGAATTGCCCTTCTTCCATGAAGGGCACCTGTTCCATGGCCTCGCGGTATTCCTGGGGGGCGACCCCGATGGTCCGCGCATAGCCGAGCATTGCGTCCTCGTCATCCAGGCTGGAGCGCACCTGCCCGATGAGCCAGTTGGCGACATGTCGTCCACCCACGGTGATGCTCACGCCCGCGTCCCACAATCCGCCGCTCATGCAGCGACTTATGTTCGGGCCATCCGGATTGTATCTTCCAAGGAAGGCGTCGGAGCGCATGCAGTTTTCAAGTCCCGTCCGGGAAGCACGGATGACCTCGCTGCATAGCCGCGTAAAATTGGTCGGCCGGGTCAGGGGACGACCATCGGGAGCGGTTATGAGGGCTGCCACGCCAGTGGCCAGGGCAAAATTGTCCTGAATCTTCTGGACTTCCTGCAGGTCGAAGAAGTCCTCGAAACGCAGCTCCGCGTTATTTTTCAGGCTCATTGTTCTGGTCATGGGTGGATCATTTCCAAAATTGATAAAAGACAGGGTTGACTCATGTTTTAACACCTAATGAACTCCAAGCCTGTCCAAAATGGCAAGCAGTTCGGTCGCGCTGACGGGCTTGGCTATATAGTCGTCCATTCCTGCTGCCAAAAAATTTTCCCGGTCGCCGCTCATGGCATAGGCCGTCATGGCAACAATGGGTATGCGCGATTTGTCGCCGAGAGAAGCATCTTTTCGTACCTGGGCAGTGGCCTGCAAACCGTCCATGATCGGCAGCTGCACATCCATGAGGATGAGATCGAAATCGGCTTCCCGCAGGCTCGGCACGACCTCGCTTCCATCGACGACCCCGGTGACCGTGTGTCCGGCTTTTTCCAGTACGCTCCGGGCTGCGAACATGCTCACGGCATCGTCCTCGACAAGAAGAATGTTCAATCCTCTGCCCAGACCTTTTGAAACAGCCGGCTGGGGAACACTGCTCGCCTTTGCAGTGGGATCTGCAGGCAGGGCAATGGAGAAACACATGACCGTTCCTTTTTCCGAGCTGTCCACGCAGAGGCAACCGCCCATCAGGCCCACTATACGCTTGACGATGGCCAGTCCAAGGCCGGCACCCTGATGGTTGCGCACGTAGGAGTTCTCGCCCTGCACGAAAGCCGAGAAGATTCCGTCCAGCTGATGGTCGGGGATGCCTGGTCCGGAATCACTGACGCAAAAAAGAATCTGTGATGACGAGCATCCCGGCACAGGGTTGACATCGACACGCACGAAACCGGTCTGGGTGAACTTGATGGAATTGCCCACCAGATTGAAAAGCACCTGCCGAAGCCTGGATTCATCGCCCACCAGTTTGTCGGGCAGATCCGGACTCAGGATAAACTCAAGCCGCAACCCCTTGCTGCCGGAAGTCGGGGCAAAAAGTCCCAGAGTTGATACCCGCAGCTCCTCAGGATCAAAAGGCGCGGCCTTGATGACCAGTTTGCCGGATTCGATCCTGGCCAGATCCAGGATATCCGACAGAAGACCGTTCAGGCGATCGGCCGAGGTTCCGGCCAGCTCGACAAACTTTTTAACATCTCCAGAAAGCTCCATGGACTCAAGCAATTGCAGGATGCCCACGATGCCGTTCAGCGGTGTGCGGATTTCGTGGCTCATGTTGGCCAGGAATTCCGATTTGGCCACGTTGGCGGCTTCGGCGGCTTCCTTGGCCTGACGCAGGACCTGCTCATTGCGCTTGCGCTCCGAGACATCCGAAAAAATGCAGGCGAATTGCATGGGTGCCGGGCAAAATGCGGTGACATGGAAAAATTTGTCCTGGGCTGCCGCGTATTCCTCGAACAGCGCCGGTTCGCCCGTCAGAGCCACCCGGCCGTAGGTGTCTATCCAGACCTGCTCGATGGCGGGCATGACTTCCCGTACGGTTTTGCCCCGGATGTCCTGAGCCAAAAGGCCGGTGTGGTGTTCAAAGGCCGGATTGACCTCAATAAAACGGTAGTCCACTGGGCGGCCTTCTGCGTCGCAGATGATCTCGTGCAGTGCAAACCCGTCCAGCATGTGCTGGAAGAGGGTTTCGTAACGATGCTCGAGACTTCTGCGCTCGGTGACATCTTCGAATATGCCGAGCACCTTGGACACCTTGCCATCTTCCTGGATGGCCTCGGCCCTGGTACGGATTTGCATTTGTTTTCCATTGACCGAGACGAAGGGGACGTCCAGATCAAAAGAAACGCCATGGTCAACGCATCTGGCGAAAGCGTCGAGTATCCTGACTCTGTCATCAGGTTCATAGCAGGACAGGCTCAGCTCGATATGCTCGGATGATCCAGGGGCGAGCTGCCCGGGAACCAGGCCGTGGAGATGATAGAGTTCCCGCGTCCAGAGCATGGTTTTTTGTTGGACATCCCACAGCCAGCCGCCCATCCCGCTCAGACGCTGGAGCATGTTGAGCAGGGCCTCGCTTTTAGCCAGCTCTTCCTGTGCGCGCTTGTATTCCAGGATTTCCCACAGCAGATTGCCAAGTTCCGAGAGGATCTGCACATCCTGATCGGTGTAATTTGTCTCCTTGTTGGCCAGTGCCAGAATGGCCACGATTTTCTTGGCGCGCAAGATGGGCAAAAGCACCACGCGGATCAAGGGAGGATGTCCGTCGGGCAAGCCTTTTTTGCGCTCACTCATGGTCTCGCTATTCAGGATGACGGGCCGACGGGTGCGCAGACACTCCGACCAGATCCCGGAATTCGGAATTTCCAGATTCGAATTCTGCGGCAGGACCGAAAAACCTGTCTGCAAGGTTTTGGTGGACCAGGCCTGCATGGACAGGATCCTCTGTTCCTCGTTCAGGAAATGCAGAAAACTCATAGCGCTTCCGGTCAGGCTCTCAGCCTCATCGAGAGCCATGCGCAGCAAATCGTTCAGGGAATGATTGATGGCGAATTCGCCGATCCGCTGGCGTGCGATGAGCAGATTCTCGCGCCTCTTGCGCTCGGTTATGTCCACCGCGAAGGTAGCAATTGCCGCCACCGAACCGTCGGCTGCGAGCACCGGGCTCAAGCTGTGCCGCATCCAAAGCCCCTGCCGTTCATCCTCGAAGACCAGGGGCTGCGCGTTGAGCACCAAGTCCTCGACTATGCGTTTGCGCGAAAGCGCGACTTCTGGGGGAATGAAATCATAAATGGATCGACCCAGACATTGTTCCACCGTCTTGCCGACCCGTTTGGCAAAGGTCTTGTTGGCTGTTATGACCCTGCCGTCCGGCTTCAAAAGCGCGGCGGATTCATCGATGGAATCGAGCAGCGAGGCCAGGTTTGCCTGGCTGACGTGCAGGGCACGGATGCTTTGGACCTGCTCCGTGATGTCCACATTGGTCCCCAGAATCCCGAGCAGTTCATCTCCCATGCGGACCGGGACGACAATGTCGCGGTAAAAACGCGTCTCGCCGGAGGGCAGGACGTATTCCTTTTCGCCCTGCACTATCTCGCCTGCGTAGGCCCGGGCATTGATGTCCCTCCATTTGTCCCGAATCTGATCCGGAACATCCGCCTCCTTGACCGTGGTCGCGGCCAGATCTCCCCACAAATTTACGGAAGCGTCGCTTTGCATGATGATCCTGCCATCAAGATCCCGAGCCCAGAAATCAAAAGGCAGGTTACGGAGGATGGCCTGCATCAGGGCGTCCTGACGAGCAAGCGTATCCTCGGCCTGCGCCGCCGCATGGGCCATGGCCTCCAGCTCGGCCACCCGGCTGCGCAGCGATTCAAGCTCGCTCAGCAATTTTGCGGACTCCTGAACCGGTTCGGAGCTGTTTTGCGAATCGTTTTCTTTTGCGACCATCATGCATCCTCGGGCTTTGGTTCCAAAGCGTCGTTTTCGGTCAGAGTGTCATCCACGAATGCGTTGCGCCCTTTTTTTTGGAAAACGACATCGGAAATGATTTCATAAAGAGTCGCACTGTCCAGCGGTTTGGCAATATAGCCGTCCATGCCGCCAGCAAGAAATTTTTCGCGGTCGCCGCTCATGGCGTAAGCGGTCATGGCCACTATGGGGATGCGTGATTTTTCCCCCAGGGTCTGATCACTGCGGATAGCTGCCGTGACCTCCATGCCGTCCTGGACCGGCATCTGCACATCCATGAGGACAAGGTCAAAATCCATCTCCCGGAGCAATTCAAGAGCCTGTCCGCCGTCCGAGGCCGGGGTGACAACATGCCCCGCCTTGCCCAGAATCCGCTGTGCTGCGAACATGCTCACCGGATCGTCCTCGGCGATCAGAATGCGCAGTTTCCTGTACCCGCTTTTACCGGGCCGCTCGTGTTCGACGGTTGTCTTGGCCGAGATCGCCGGGACCTTGAACCTCAGGGAAAAGCATATCGTCGTGCCAGTGTCCGAACTGTCGATGGCCAGCGATCCGCCCATCATGTGCATGAGCCGTCCGACAATGGCCAGACCAAGCCCCGCTCCCTGGTGGCTACGCACATAGGAACCCTCGCCCTGTACGAAAGGGTCGAAAATAACGGGCAAGAGTGAGTCGCTGATGCCTTCCCCGCTGTCCTCGACAGAAAAAAGAAGCAGGCATTCGTTGTCGGGCCGTCTGGACAGCATGCTGATCTGAGTGCGCACGAATCCCTCGCGGGTGAATTTGACCGCGTTCCCGACCAGATTGAAGAGGATCTGACGCAGCCGCAGATCATCCCCGATCAACCTCGAAGGAAGATCCGAAGCCAGCTCAACAATGAGCTCTACACCATTTTTTCGCGCCGGGATTGAAAAGAGGGTTACGATGGAATCACGCATTTCCTCAAGATCAAAATCGCGTTCAGTCAGCATGAGCTTGCCGGCTTCGATGCGGGAGATGTCCAGGATGTCGGACAGAAGCGCGGTCAGACGTCGGCCCGAAAGATCGGCCATGTGCACGAAGTTCTTCTGTTCCCCGCTCAGGGAGGAAGAATCAAGGAGTTGCAGCATGCCCATGACCCCGTTCAACGGCGTACGGATCTCATGGCTCATGTTGGCCAGAAAGGCGCTCTTGGCGACGCTTGCGGCCAGGGCCGCGTCACGTACGTTCACAAGTTCGAGCTCCATGGCCTTGCGTTCGGTGATATCCGCGTGCGACCCGGCCAAGCGACATGGCACGCCGTCCTTGTCGCGCAGGCAGGTGCCACGGCCCATGATCCAGCGGTAGGTGCCGTTCTTGTGCCGCAGCCTGTATTCAACGACGAAATGGGACGCGTCGCTTTCAAAGAACTGGTTGTTCACCGACAGCACCCGCTCCCTGTCCTCGGGATGAATCCTGCTTCGCCATTCCTCCAGGTCATTGTGCAGCTCGTGGTCCTCGTAACCGATGATCTCCTTCCAGCGCGGGGAAAAATAGACCTGATCGTCAACCCGGTCCCAATCCCAGATGCCGTCATTGCTGCCGGCAATGGCCAGGGACAGGCGTTCCTGGGTCTGGCGCAGGGCATCAAGGATCTGGCTGCGTTCGGTCACGTCCCGGAAAAGGCCCACGGCGCAGGACATTCCATCGTTTTCGAGCAGAAAGCTGCGGATATCGGCCAAAAAATGGCTCCCATCCCGTCGCAGGCAGGGCAGCGCTTCCACAGTGCCTTTTTGCCCCAGGGCCTGAACTCTGAAATTGCCGAGAACCTCATCAAGCTTGTCCTGCGGATGAATGTCATCCACCCTCAGCGCCCGAAATTCCTCCTCGGAGTAGCCGAACATCTGGCACACGGCAGGATTGGCGAAAACAAAACGCCGGGTAATGATGTCAGCGGCCAGTATTCCATCGGCATTGGCGTCGAAGAGCGCCCTGTAGCGCTTTTCGCTGTCCTTGATCCGGACCTGGGCGCGACGCAAACGGAATATCCGGCTGATCAGTGCCGCCACCAGTACCATCTGCACGGCCAGGGCCACGGCCGCGATGCCAATCTCTGCGCCATATTGGGAAAGGATGGAGAAAGGCTTGCCCCGGATTTCACTGCCCGGCGGCAGCAAGGACTCCTCGATGCCGAAGCGGGTCAGCACCGCATGGTCGAAGACATAACGGTTAGCCTCGCTGCCCTCGACCACCGGTATTGAATGGGCAGGCGTTCCCGCCAGAATTTT
The DNA here is from genome assembly GCA_002841885.1 of Deltaproteobacteria bacterium HGW-Deltaproteobacteria-18. Lineage (NCBI taxonomy): Bacteria > Deltaproteobacteria > Deltaproteobacteria bacterium HGW-Deltaproteobacteria-18. The sequence goes on along the minus strand of PHBE01000021.1, from coordinate 37,451 downwards.
CAGGGCCAACCGTCCCGCTATGCGCCCCTGCTCCGTGTGCGAGATGATCCTGCCGCCAAGGATTCCTTGCCCGAGTCCATGTTCCCAGAGATGCACCACCGGTACGCGTGCGTGCTTCAGGATGAATTCCAGGGCATCTTCAAAAGACCTGGTCGCCAGATCCCGGTCACGGTATGCGGAAAGCAGCAGCACGGCCTCGTCCTGATTCAGGGCGGAAAGCCTGTCTTGAAGCCCGCTCCAGGTCATTGCATCAAGTGCGAGCACCCGAAGGCTTTTCCCGGGAAAAAACTCACGTTGCGCCAAATAGGTGCGCAGGTCTCCCTGGCCACCGGGCTCCCCGTCTGCCAACGCATAGATCGTTTTCAATCCGGGCTTCATGCGCCACAAAGCTTCGAGGGTCTCGCGCATTGAAATCGATTCAATGACCCCGGTCATGTCGGGGGTTCCGCTCAAGGAGTGAGCCAGATCCTGATTGTTGACGCCGCAAAAAATCACGGGCCTTCCGGCAAACAGGTCCTGGCGGTTGTCCAGGACGAATTGCAGCGCCGCGTCATCGGCGACGATGAAGGCGTCGTAGGCAGGAACTTTTCCAAGCTTGAAACGCAGGTTCTCCAAAAAATGCGCCTCATAGCCGGTTCCGGAAAAGCGCTTTGTGTCCATGAATTCGACATCGAGCGTGATGCCGGCCGGCACCAGTTCCGCGCGTAGCCCATCGGTCTGCTGGAAGAAAGTCGGAAAACCCGGATGATAGGAACTGATAAAGAGCACCCGTTCCCCTTCCGCCCGGGCGCAGAGAGGAAGCAGGCAGAACAGCAGGAGGGACGGCAAGAGCCGCACAACGCAACGCAGCACCGGCGTGAATACGTTGTCGGTCAATCTTGAAATATTCATCCAATCCCCCACAATGGCTTCGATCATGTCCTGTCGAATTGCACCACTCTGTCCATGGCTTCAAGCAGACTGTTCAAGTTCACGGGTTTTGGAATGTAGTCATCCATGCCCGCATCAAGAAAGCGTTCCCTGTCCCCGGTCATGGCGAAAGCGGTCACGGCGATGATCGGAATCCGGGCCTTGCGGCCAAGGGACTGATCCTCCCGAATGCGCCGGGTCGCCTCCACCCCATCCATGACGGGCATCTGAATGTCCATGAGGACAAGATCCATCTCCTCTTTTTCCAAAATATGCAGCGCTTCCAGGCCGTTGCCGGCCGGAGTGACGTCGCAGCCGAGCTTTTCCAGCAGGCGAGTCAACATGGCCATGTTCGTCACGTCATCCTCGGCGAGCAGAATATTCAGGTTCCGCCCTGGCTCCCGCACCACGTGCCCGACGTTTCGGGCTGCACTGTCGGTCTTGGTCCGCTCCGTCGACGGAAGGTTGACCAGGACGTGAAAACGGACCGTTGTTCCGACTCCCGGAGAACTCTCGATCCCGACATCGCCGCCCATGAGATGGACCAGGCGCTTGATGATGGAAAGCCCAAGACCGGTGCCCTGACTGGTGCGGACCAGTCCCTGCCCGCCCTGGATGAAAGGCTGGAAAAGATCCGGCAACTGCTCCGCACTGATACCGATTCCGGTGTCCGTGACCTCGAAATCAAGCCGTGCCGTTTCAGGGGGAAGGTCTTTTGTCGCTACGGAGATCCTGATCGAAACCGCGCCCTCGTGCGTGAACTTGACCGCGTTGCCGACAACATTGAGCAGCACCTGCCGGATGCGGCTCGGATCCCCCACGACCGTGCGCGGAACATCCGCAGCAATCACGATGGAAAGATCAAGTTTTTTGGCAAGGCTCTGTTCCTTGAAAATGGCCGGAATTGAGCGGCAGAGTTCATCAAGCGCAAAAGGAGTCTGGGCAATGTCGAGCTTGCCGGCCTCGATCTTGGAAAAATCCAGGATATCGTTGATGAGGGTCAGAAGACTCTGCAGGGCGGAGGAGCCTATCTGGACATATTCCTTTTGTTCGGCGTCCAGATCCGTGCCTTCCAGCAATTGCAACATCCCGTGCACCCCGTTCATGGGCGTGCGGATTTCATGGCTCATGGTCGCCAGAAACTGGGATTTGGCTATTGTGGCGGCCAGAGCCGCATCCTTGGCCTGAAGCAGATCGGCCTCAGCCTTTTCACGCCGGGCGATGTCGCGCACCATTTCTGCGTTCATGCGTTCAAGCTCTTCGGCCTGGGTCAGGATTCGCTCCCGCCCGCGCAAGAGATGGAAAATAAGCCCTGCGACAAGCACTCCGAGCATGGCGACTAGAAAGTATCCACCCTGGGCCACGCCCCAGAGATGGTCTTCCCGGGTCGAGACAGTCAGTAGCCACTCCCCTCCAGGAATGGGCAGGGATCGTGTCAGGGCAAGCTCTTCGACAATGTCTGCCTCGGATCGGACAATGAGCGTTTCGTCCTTGTCCGTCTGCAGCTTGCGGTTCAGAGTGTAGGAATAGCCATCCGCGTCCAATGACTTGAAGTCAAAAGTTTCAAGCACGGTTTCCCAGTGGATCAGGGCCACGACCATTCCCCAGAAATGCCGTTCTCCGTTGTCGTTCCAGAACACAGGCTTGCGGGCGAAAAGTCCGACCCCGCCCTGACGCATGTTCACCGGCCCGGCCAGAACCACCTGATTGGAGTTTATGGCTTCGAGGACCTCCGTCTTGCGCTCAGGGTCCTTGAGCAGATCGTGACCGATGGCGGCCTCGTTGCCTGCCAGGGGATAGGCGGTCGCGACCACGCCGTCCGGGACCAGAAAAAGGGCGCCGACAAAAGGATTCTCGTGCAAAAGGTGATTGGCGTACTTTTCGAATTCGTCGAATTTCCCGCGCCCGACGGTCAGGATGTCGGCCAAGGTAAAAAGCGGTGATTCGGCATTACGGAGTGCGGTCTGAATGGCGTTGAGTTGTTGCGACATTCTGTGGGTCAGGGCCAGCCGGTCGCTTTGCCGGATATTGTCCACAAGGATGCTCAAATAGCAATGCCCGAAAAAAAGAACTGCGATCAAGGCAATGGCTGAACATAGAAAGGGAATCTGTCGTCTAGTCATTGGGCTGTTTCCTTGGTCGAATACCTTATAACGTCAATGTCTGGCGCAAGGACGATTTCAAACAAATTTCAATACTCCGGCGTCACCGCAAAAAGTAGTCATCCCTTTAAAGAAAAGGACACATGCCTTTAGACTATCCGAAGAGCACGGATTTCGAGCCTGTTCGGAGTGATTCAGGCTGCGCGTCATCCGGTTCCATGATTCCGTCCTTGCTGCCGTGCAAACTGAAAATTCCGAACCTCTCATGGCTAGTATGAAGTAGCCACGAATTTGCGGTCAACATTTATTTCCAGACAATCCCAACTTGTCCGAATAAAAGATCAATTCAGCGCAGGCCCGGGGCTTTGGTCACACACCCCTGCCAAACCGGGAAGTTGAATGAGATTTTATCATTTGTCCGACAAGAGCCCGCTCAAAATATTTTAACTCTTGTTGCAGTCCTCCATATTCAAGAGCAGAAAAATAATATGCGTGTCCGACAAAAAAATACTTGCCTCAAAAAAACTGACTACCATATCATAGACACATGAGCGCACTAGGAAGTTATCTCACCGAGCGCAGAAAAGCACTCGCCGCCAAACATTCGGGGTATTCAATCCGCAGTGTGGCCAAGCGCATCGGCATTCATCATTCCTACCTGAGCAAACTGGAACGAGGCGAAAACGCGCCTCTGACCGAAGAGCGCATCCACGCCCTGGCCAGGCTCCTTGGAGAAGACCCCGACCTGCTCATGGCTCTTTCCGGCAAGTTGTCCGACCGCATCACCGGACTCATCCGCTCAAATCCCCTGCTTTTCCTGAGTAGCGTCGAGGCCCTCGAAAGACAGGGCAAAGACGCTTCCGATGTCGTGCCTCTGCGTCTGGACCAGCGCAAAAATGAACTCGAGGAGCTGACCCGCCTGCTGCGTGACGAAATCCGCGAACGCCAGGTCCTTGAATCCCAACTTCGTGAACAGCAGCGGGTGCAGCGGACCATCCTGGAAAATCTGCAGGATGTCTCGGTGACCCTTCTGGACTCCCAGTTCCACATTATGTGGTCAAACTCCCCGGTTACCGAAAACCCCGCTAATTTCCTGAATCACCATGGCATGGAAAGCACCGGTGCAGCGCTTCGAACTGATCGAAACGAAACCGAATCGGGAGCTTTCAGCACAGCCTGGCGGGCCATGAAGACCCGCACGGTGCAAAACGGGACCTACAGATCCCCGGACGGCAAGCACTGGCTGGTACGCAGCGCCCCGGTGCTCGACTCCCATGACGTCGTGACCCAGATCGTGCACATGCAGTTCGAGGTCACGGAACTGATGCATGCCAAGCAGGCCCTGGAGGCCAGCGAACAGCGCTGGAAATTTGCCCTGGAGGGGGCCCAGGAAGCTGTGTGGGATTACGATGTCCCCTCCGGCAGGCTGCAATGTTCGCCCACCTGGTACACGATGCTCGGCTACAGGGATGGCGACCTCGATCCGACCATCACGCAATGGGAAGCCCTGCTGCACCCCGAAGACCGAGTGCCGGCCTTGAACATGCTCTCGGCCCATTTTCGGGGGGAAACGGATTTCTATGATTTCGAATACCGTCTGCGCTGCAGCGATGGTTCCTACAAATGGATCCACTCCCGGGGCAAGCTCATGGAAAAGAGCAACATCGGGACACCCATGCGCATTATCGGCACGCACTACGACATGAGCGAGCGTAAGGCGGCCGAAGAGCAGATCCTTGCCAACGAGGCCTTTCTCGAAAATCTGCTCGGCAGCATCGAGGAGGGGATCAGCGTAATCGCCCCGGACATGACCGTACGCTACGCCAACCAGACCATGACACGCTGGTATGCCGAGGAAATGCCGGTCGTTGGCAGGAAGTGCCATCAGGCCTTTCATCGTCTGGGCGAGTGCTGCTCCCGCTGTCCGGCGGTCAAAACCCTGCGCACAGGACGCAACGAGTTCGAGATACTCGAGATCATGTCCTCGACGGCCTCGCGCGCCATCGAATTCAACGCATATCCCATCAAGGACGCTCAAAGCGGCCAGGTCACCGGCGTCATCGTCTTTGTGCGCGACATCACCTCCAAAAGACAGATCCAGCAGGCGCTGGCCGAAATTGAGAACAAGTATCACACCATCTACGAGGGTGCGCCCGTCGGCATGTGCACATTGGATGCCCGCGGCCGGTTCATGTCCATGAACCCAAGCTACGCCCGCCTCTACGGCTACGAGTCACCGGGCAAGTTGATGAACTCCGCGCGCTCGGCGTCCGAACTCTTCGAGTCAACCGAAGATTGGGAACGGCTAGGTCAGTTGATCCAGGAGCAAGACGAAATTTTTGGATTCGAATGCCGCATCCGCCGCGCCGACGGGTCCACGAAATGGACTTCGCGCACCATCCGCGTGATTCGGGACGCTCGGGGCCAACTTTTGCATTATGATGTTTTCGTTGAGGATATCGAAGCCCGAAAAACTCTTGAGCTGCTCACGGGCGGTTCAGAATGAGGTCCGGTTTCACTTTTTTCTGGCTTTTGATCAATAAATCCGTGTAGGAAGAGACTTGCGGCTTGGCATCGGCCGAGGACCCGTCAAGTCCATCCACCCGGAGCGTGGTGCAGCCTTGCAGGCGAATTTTCGCCGTTTCACTCACAAGGAGGGGGGAATGAAAAACATCAAGTTGGGGATCAAGATCGGCGGAGGTTTCGGAGTTCTGATTCTTATCGCATGTGCTTTGGGCGGATTGGCCGTGTTCAACATGAAAACCGTCGAGGGAGATTCCATCCGCCTGGCTCATGAGTATGTGCCTGAAGTCGGCGTCGCCAATGAGTTGGAACGTTCCTCCCTGCTGACCATGTACGCATGGCGTGGCTACGCCTTCACGGAACAGCAGTCTTTCCTGGATGAGGGGCGCAAGCAGCTTGCCGCAGTGCAGGGTGTTTTGGCCGATGCTGAAAAGCATTCTCAGGCCTATCCCTCTCTGGTCAAACTGAAAGAGCAGTTGGTGCAGGCCAAGGCAGTGGTCGCCTCATATGCAGCCCAGTCCGACCAGACCGTTGAACTGATCGAAGAGATGAATGCGGACCGCAGGACACTGGACCAGGGCGCGGCGTCCTATATGAAGAACTGCGTGGATTTTCTCGATAGCCAGAACGAGGCCATGAAGCGTGACCTCGCTGCAGGGGCCAGCCCCGAAGCACTGACCGAACGTCTCGAAAAGATCACGCTGGTCAACGACATAATCGACCTTGGAAACGATACCCGCATAAAGGTCTGGCGCGCCCAGGCGAACCGGGACCCGAAAATTATAGATGAAGCCTTGAAAAACTTCCCGAAAATGGACGAATTTTTCGACAAACTCAAAGCGATCACGAGGCTGGAAGCAAACATCAGGCAGATCGCAGGCACAAAAGATGCGGCCATACAGTACAAGATGGCCATGACCAGTCTGAACGAACACTGGAAAGAACTTGCCGAGCTTAACACCATGCGTACGAAAACCGGCACGGAGGTCCTCGCTGTCGCTCAGGATACGGCCGTGGCGGGCATGGAAGGTACTCAAAAGATCGCGGACCAGGCAGTAACCAACCTGAACTCGGCCTCCACGGTCATGATCGGGGGCCTGAGCGTTGGCGTCATCATCGGCATCCTCACCGCCATCTTCCTGACCAAGGGCATCACCGGCCCGGTGCAGTTGGGCGTGGAATTCGCCCGCAAGCTGGCCCAGGGCGACCTGACCGCCAAACTGGATGTGGAACAGAAGGACGAAGTGGGCATCCTGGCCCAGGCGCTGCGCGAAATGGTAGCCAAACTGCGCGAGATCGTGACCGAGGTGCAGTCGGCCTCCGACAACGTGGCCTCGGGTTCAGAGGAACTGAGCGCCTCGGCCGAGCAGCTCTCCCAGGGCGCGACCGAGCAGGCCGCCTCCGTTGAAGAGGTTTCGTCGAGCATGGAAGAGATGGGTTCCAACATCCGCCAGAACGCCGACAACGCTTCCCAGACCGAAAAGATCGCCCTCAAGGCCGCTCAGGACGCCGAAGCCGGCGGCAAGGCCGTGGTTCAGGCCGTGGGTGCCATGAAGAACATCGCCGAGAAGATCTCCATCGTCGAAGAGATCGCCCGTCAAACCAACCTGCTGGCTCTTAACGCCGCCATCGAGGCTGCCCGCGCAGGCGAGCACGGCAAGGGCTTCGCGGTGGTCGCGGCGGAAGTGCGCAAGCTGGCAGAACGTAGCGGCACGGCTGCGGCCGAGATCAGCGAGCTGTCCTCCTCCACCGTGAGTGTGGCCGACCAGGCCGGTCAGATGCTGACCAAGCTCGTCCCGGACATTCAGCGCACGGCAGAACTGGTGCAGGAGATCTCCGCCGCCTCCAACGAGCAGAACGCCGGTGCCGAACAGATCAACAAGGCCCTGCAGCAGCTTGACCAGGTCATCCAGCAGAACGCCTCGGCTTCCGAGGAAATGGCCTCGACCTCCGAGGAACTGTCCAGCCAGGCCGAACAGCTGCAGTCCTCCATCTCCTTCTTCCATCTGGGCGCAACAGCGGCCCGCGTCACCCGTCAGACTGCTCAGCGCGGACGGCCACAGCCCGCTCGCAAGGCAGCTCCCAAAGCTCTGGCTTCCAAGGGCTCGGCCAGCGGACTGGCCCTTGATATGGGGCGTGATGATGAAGACGATGAATTCGAACGATTCTAACCAAAGGTCGAGGTGACTCATGAGTGACAACACTACCCTGCAGTACCTGACCTTCGGTCTCGGCGAGGAGGTCTTTGCCCTGGAGACGGGTTCCGTGCGCGAGGTCATCGAGCTCGTGTCCGTGACCCGCATCCCCAAGACGCCGCCCTACATGCGCGGGGTCATCAACCTGCGCGGCCATGCCGTGCCCGTGGTCGATCTGCGCATCAAGTTCGACATGCCGAAGGCCCAGGACACGGTAAACACGTGCATCATAATAGTAGATGTGGAAGTTGAAGGCGAAAACTGCTACATGGGCGCGATAGTTGATTCGGTCCGCGAAGTATTCGAGATGACCAACGACCAGATCAACCCGCCGCCGCGCATGGGCACGTCCATCAGGGCGGACTTCATTCGGGGCATGGGCAAGCAGAACGAGGAGTTCATCATGATCCTCGATATCGGCAAGGTCTTCTCCCCCGAAGAATTGCAGGTTCTGCGCAGCACTGAAGAAATGGAAGCGTAAAACGAGAAACAACGCGGGCCGGAGTCCAGCTCCGGCCCGCATCATGAACAAGGACCGGTCCATGCCTGAAGACGAAAAAGCGTATCCTCTCCATGAACTTGGGTCTGTTATGGAGGAATGCGCCAACAGCCTGCCCGCCCTCCTGCCCCGCCTTGCCGGGGTCATCAAAGACAGGGAAGAGGAATTTCTCGGACTCGGGGCCACGATTTTCGGCATCAATTCAAAAGCCAACACATTTTCCGCCACGGCCTCGTCCATGGCGTCTTCCGTTGGCGAAGGCGCACTGCACGCAGCCATCGGCGAACTGCAAACCCGGGCTGACGAGGCAAGGGCCGTGTTTTCCTCCGTCTCCTCCACGGAGCAGCAGCAGGGCATGTCCGAGGTGCTTGGGCTCATCCGCAGCCTGGACCAGGCCATGGCCCAGTTTTTCAACATGGTGCAGACCTTGAAAGTGCTCGAAATCACCACGCGCATCGAGAGCGCCCGCCTGGGCAGCGCCGGCGCCGGATTCACCACCCTGGCCGACGATGTCAGGGCGCTGGGCAAGATCATCGACGAGCACACGGAAAAAATCAGCGAACATTCGCACCTGCTCATGAACCAGGTGGCATCGGCCAACGAGCGCAGCAAAAAACAGCTCGAATCGCAGAATCGGATCGTCGAGGAAATGTTCACGGAGCTCTTTGCCGGGATTTCCGAACTTGAGGACATGCGCAACCACTCGGCAGTCCTGGTCCAGGAGTTGGCCAAAGGATCCCGCCAGGTGACCGAGAGCATGGGACAGGTCATCGCGTCGGTGCAATTCCACGACATCACCCGCCAGCAGGTTGAACACGTCGAGGAAATTCTGGATCAGGCCGTCCGGGAAATCGGCGCCCGCGCAGAGGATGACGGGAATCTTGGCCTTGGAGCCTGGGTCAGGGACGTATTGCAGCTCCAGGCTCCGCAGCTGCGTCAGGCCCAGGAAATGTTCTCCGGGGCCGTGAACGAACTGATCGGCAATCTGCGCTCAATCGGGCACGGCATAGAGGATCTGCACGGCAAGATCACTGCCGTGGCCTATGCGGACCGAAAAGGCGGAATGTCCATTCTCGACGCCATCCGGCATCACATCAGCGATGTCATGAACGCCATGCGCACCACCAGCGGACACATCTCGGAGACATCCAAAACCATGTCGCACATGGCGGAAACCATCTCCACGGTCAGCACCTTCGTGCACGGCATCGAGGACATCGGAGCCGAAATCGAACTCATCGCGCTGAACGCCCGGGTCAAAGCCGCCCACACCGGAGATCTGGGGCGCACTCTCGGGGTCATCGCCATGGAAATCCAGAACCTTTCCGTGGACGCCCGTACTCGCACGGGCGCGGTGGCCGAAATCCTGAACCGGATTTCCACCGTGGCCGACAGGCTCTCCACGCTGGCCAGAACCTCGGATGTGTCCGAGATGGTGGACGGCATCCAGGGCCGCTTTGAAACAGTGCTCGACCAGCTGGGCGGTCTTGACGACGAACTTGGAAAAAACATCTCGCACCTGTCGGAGCTCGCAACGCAACTTGTGTCGCAAATCAGCGCCGTGACCTCTTCCATCCACTTCCATGAACTGGTATCGGATCAGTTATTGAGTTTGGAAAAGGAAATCACGGTGTTGAAGGACAGCTTCACCCCCTTTTCGGCCACACTCGACACGGCCAGACAGCCCGAGAAATTGCGGGAACAACTCTCCCGCTACACCATGGACAGTGAACGCCTGGTCCACCTGTCCGTGCTCGGTCACCATGGGGACGCACATGACGATGGCGAGGTGGACCTGTTCGGCGACAATGACGTGGAACTTTTCGGCGATGACAATGTCGACCTCTTTGCAGATGACAACGTGGAACTTTTCGGCGACGACAATGTTGAACTTTTTGACGGGCAGCAGGACGAGGCGGATGCGAACACGCAGCCAAAGGACGCTCCCGGGAAGAAGGCCGAGCCCGAAGATGATCTCGGCGACAATGTGGAACTTTTCTAAAACCAGGAGCCTTTCATGTTTTCATGCACCGTCCAGGGCCCCCCGGAACATCCGGTCATAAAACTCTCCGGCAGTCTTACCCTCGAAAATTCCAGGGAAATCCACGCCGAACTGCTGGCCCGCCTGCCCCAGGCCAGTGCCATCACCCTTGACCTGGATGATTCGGAAAAATCGGATCTTTCTTTTGTCCAGCTCCTGTGCTCCCTCCTGAAGGACCAGGACAAGAAAATCAGCTTCAAGCAACTGCCCGCCCATCTGCTCGAAAATGCTGCAAGTCTTGGAGCGGACAGTCTCATCAAAGAAATAACGAATCGAACAGAGGATAATATATGAGCAAAACCATAATGACGGTTGATGACTCGGCCAGCGTCCGTCAGATGGTCAGCCTGACCTTGAAGGACGCAGGGTACGCGGTCATCGAAGCCAGCGACGGCAAGGATGCCCTCAGCAAGCTGTCCGGACCGGTGGACATGATCGTGACCGATCTGAACATGCCCAACATGAACGGCATCGAACTCATCCGCGCCGTGCGCGCCACCCCCCAGTACAAATTCGTGCCCATCGTCATGCTGACCACGGAATCCCAGGCTTCCACGAAAGAGGAAGGCAAGGCGGCCGGAGCTACCGGTTGGATCGTTAAACCTTTCAAACCGGATCAGCTCCTGGCGGTTGCCAAGAAACTGCTGCGCTAACCCGCCACCCTCGGAGCAAAAATGTCCAGAGAAGAACTGAACCGTCAGGCATTTAAAGAAGAAGCCCTGGAATTATTGGGCGAGTTGGAAACATCCCTGCTTGAACTCGAAGAAGATCCCGCCAATGACGATGTCATCAACCGGGTCTTCAGAGCCATGCACACCATCAAGGGCTCGGGAGCTATGTTCGGCTTCGAGGACATAGCCTCCTTCACCCATGAGGTCGAGACGGTTTTTGATCTGGCGCGCAACGGCCAGATTTCGGTGTCCAAGGAGCTTCTTGACCTGACTTTGCTGGCCAGGGATCATATTCTTTCCATGCTCGAAGGCGAAGAACACGGGCTGGGCGAAAGGGCTGGAGAGGTCATCCGGGGGCTCAAGGCGCTGACTCCAAGCCGGAAGGAATCCGAAGCCGCCCCTGTGGACAAGGATGCAGCGCCGACCTGCGTCACGGGTTCATCCATGAACACCTGGCGCATCCGTTTCGCCCCGCCCAAGAATCTTTTCATGAGCGGAACCAACCCGGCCTCCCTTCTGGAAGAACTGTGCGAGATGGGCGAACACCACGTCATCATGCATGTGAAAGACATTCCCGCCCTGCCCCAGCTTAATCCCGAAGACTGCCTGGTCTGGTGGGACATCATCCTGACAACGGCCAGCAGTGAGGATGATATCCGCGACGTGTTCATTTTCGTGGAAGAGGATAGCGACCTGACCATACAGATGGTCGGGAGCTGCCAGGGCATCGACGAAGAATCCTACAAGCTCATCGGCCAGATCCTGGTCGAGAAGAACGACATTACCAAGGACGCCCTCGAACGCATCCTCCTCGAACGCAAGCCCATCGGGCAGCTTCTGTCCGAGGCGGGGCTTGTAAGCTCGAGTCAGATCGAGGCAGCCTTGGTCGAGCAGCAGGAAGTCAAACGCCTGCGTCAGACGGCAAGCGCCGAGACCCAGCAGGCCTCGAGCATCCGCGTTCCGGCACAAAAACTGGATTTCCTGGTCGACCTGGTCGGTGAACTGGTCACGGCCCAAGCGAGGCTGACCCAATTCGCCAGCGAGCAGAACGACGCAAGGCTGCAGGCCATCTCTGAAGAGATCGAGCGGCTCTCCGATGAGTTGCGCGACAACACGCTCGGTATCCGCATGCTACCCATCGGGTCGACCTTCAGCCGCTTCAAGCGCCTGGTCCGCGACCTCTCGCAGGAACTCGGCAAACGTATCGTGCTTGAAACCCGCGGCGAGGACACCGAACTTGACAAGACCGTCATCGAGCGACTGAACGATCCGCTGGTCCATCTGCTCAGAAACAGCATCGACCACGGCATCGAAGGTCCCGAGGAGCGCGTGGCCCAGGGCAAGAGCCCGGAGGGTCGGATAGAGCTTTCGGCCGAGCACTCAGGAGGCGAGGTGCTGATCCGCATCATCGACGACGGCGCGGGCATCAACCCGGAACGTATTCGGGCCAAGGCCGTGGAAAAAGGCATCATCGCCGCAGACACGCTCATGTCGGACAAGGATGCGCTCATGCTCATCTTCGCGCCGGGCTTCTCCACGGCCGACAAGGTCACCAGCGTCTCCGGGCGCGGCGTGGGCATGGACGTGGTCAAGCGCAACATTGACGCCCTGCGCGGCCGTGTCTCCCTGGAGAGCGTCCCGGGACAGGGCACCACGATTTCCGTCCGCATCCCGCTGACCCTGGCCATCATCGACGGCTTGCAGGTCCAGGTCGAGGACAGCTACTTCATCATGCCGCTGTCCGCCGTGGAGGAATGCGTGGAGCTTATCCGCAAGGACAGGAACCGCGCCGATCTCATCAATCTGCGCGGCCAGATGGTGCCCTATGTCAGCCTGCGCGCCGGTTTTGAAATCCCGGGACAGACTCCGGAGATCGAGCAGGTCGTGGTCTGCAACTCCCAGGGGCGACGCGTCGGCATTGTCGTGGACCGGGTTATCGGCGAGCACCAGACCGTCATCAAAAGCCTGGGCAAGGTCTATCAGGACGTTCGCGGAATATCCGGAGCCACCATCAAGGGCGACGGGAGCATGGCGCTCATCCTCGATATCGCTGCGCTCGTGGCCTGAACCATGTACGACGCGAACGGCCAGGCCGCTCCCCTCATGACCGACAAGGAACTCAAGCAGTTCAGCGAGTTCATCTATTCGGAGCTGGGCATCAAGATCACCCAAACCAAGAAGACCATGCTGCAGGCGCGCCTGCAGCGGCGGCTGCGTACACTGAGCATAAGGTCCTACGGGGAGTATCTTGACTATCTACAGACTTTGAAAGGGCTTGAGGTCGAGTTGCCCCAGATGGTCGACGCGGTGACCACCAACACGACCAGCTTCTTCCGCGAACCGAAGCATTTCGAATATTTGGCCCAGAACATCCTGCCGCAGTGGCAAAGAAAGCACCCCGGCCAGACCTTCGCCGTCTGGAACGCGGGCTGTTCCTCGGGGGAGGAACCATACACAACGGCCATGACGCTCATGGACTACCATGAACGGATAAACCCTCTGCGTTTCACCATAGTGGCCACGGACATATCCACGGATATTCTGAGAAAAGCCGCACGCGCCGTATATGAGGATGAAAGAATCGGGACCATCCCGGTGGAGTTCAGACGCAAGTATCTGCTGCGCAGCAAGGACAGAAGCAAGCGGGTCGTGCGCATCATCCCGGAATTGCGCGAAACGGTCAGCTTCAGACGGCTCAATTTCATGGATGATTTCCAGTTCCGCGAGAAAATGGACCTGATCTTCTGCCGCAACGTCATGATCTATTTCGACAAGAAGACCCAGCACGAGCTGGTCCAGAAATTCTGTAACCACCTCGAACCGGGCGGACATCTGTTCATCGGCCATTCCGAGAGTCTGGCCGGGTCGGACCTGCCGCTCAAGCAGCTGGCCCCGGCCACCTACATGCGTATCTGACCGCCCTCGTGTCAGCGCTGGTCATCCAGGGCAGGCAGTTTTACCCAGAAGGTCGTGCCTTTGCCTTCTTCCGATGAAACCCCGCCCTCCCCGCCAAGATAATTCTCCGTCAGCAATTTGATGGAATACGTTCCCAGTCCCCGATCACTCCCCTTGGTCGAGAAAGACCGCTTGAAGACCTGAAGTTTGACCGATTCGGACATGACGGCAGAATTCGAGACCCGGAACACCGCCATGCCCTCTTCGCGACGCAGGCCGGCGGTTACGATTCCCCCCGAAGGGCTGGCCTCCAGGGCATTGATGAGCATGTTGACCAGAATCCTGCGCAAAAGCGAAAAATCCGAAAACACGGTCACGTTGACGCTGTCCGCGTCAAGATGGATGTGCTTGTCGAGGGCCTTGGGATGGGGAGAAAATTCTCCGATCAACGATTGAACGATCTCAAGCCCCTGCAGCGTGATCCTGGAGATCGCGTATTCATTTCTCTCCAGGGACAAGAGCTGTTTCTGCTTCTGAATCTCGTCGACCAGGGCAAAGAGTGAGGACCGGGCCATGTGCGCGATCTCCCGGGCGTCCTCGGGGACTTCGTTCAGAAGGATGTCGACAAGGTTTCTGGCCCCTCCGGCGGAATTCAAAATGTCGTGAAAGAAAATCCGCTCCAGTGCCTGGCGCCGTTTCTCATCGCTGATGTCAATAATAGTCAGAACGAAGTATGTTCCCTCCCCGGTTTCCCAGGGTGACGCGAAAACCCGCAAATCCCGGGCCACGGTGGCGCCGTGCTTATCCTTGCACAGCAGCTGGCATTCGCGCTCGGCCTTTTCCCTGGTGGACATGGCCTCAAGCATCGCCCGCATCGCACCGCACTCACTGCAGTGCTGGGACGTTCCGCAGCCGCTTTTTCCGGTTTCGCAGTAGATGCAGGCCATGGCCTCGCCAGGACGTCTGGCCAGAAACGAACTCACATCCTTCGTGCCCAGAAGATCATAGAAAGCGCTGTTGCTGAAGACGATCTGGCGACAGGAGTTGTAGACCAGAAGCGGCAAAGGAAAGAAATTGAAATATTGTGAACCCAGATGACTGCCGATGCGGGCGTTCTGCGCCTCTATATCGCTAAGGGGCAAACGTTCGCCGGGAGCGCACAGGGCTTGACGTTCTTTGTTCATTGAAGACCGCTTGTGTGGAATGTTGACGCGAAATTACGCTGGATGTTTCAAGGTCGCGAATAATTGACAAGTGTTCTTTCACGTTCGACCATGCTCGCGGGTTTGGCAAGAAAATCGTCCATCCCGGCCCTATGCATCACCTTTCGCTGGTCAATGGTCATCATGAGCGGATGAGACATGATCAAGCTTTGGTGAAAAAGGCGAAACAGAAATCCCGTCAACAGGTCGATGATCCGCCGCTTCTATCCGCGACGGGGAGCGTGAAATAAAAAGTAGAGCCCTTTCCCGGGGTGCTTTCAGCCCAGATTGTGCCGCCGTGCTTCACGACAAATTCCTTGCACAGAATGAGGCCAAGGCCCGTGCTCGCCTCGCCCTCCGTACCGGGGCGCGAGATCTTTTTGTCGAGGGAGAACAGCGTGGACAGGGTGCTTTGATCCATGCCCACACCGTCATCACTCACCGCGACGATGATCATGTCCCCGCTTTGCCGGGCCGTGACAATCACCTCTCCTCCCCGGTTCGAAAACTTCAGGGCATTGGACAAAAGATTGCGGAGCACGGTGCCGATCATGGGCGGGTCGATATCCGCAATAAGATCGTCCGGGGTGTCATCACGCACGGTGATTTTTTTTTGTTCAGCAACTGAATGCTTGAAATCAACACTCGACTTTATGAGCTCCTTCAAAAGAAAAGGACTACGCGAACATGTCAGCATGCCCTGCTGCAATTTTGCCCATTCGAGAAGATTTTCAAGCAACGCAAAAACGCGCACGGAACTATTGTACAACGCATTAAGCGAGTTGTTGACTTCCTTCATGGTCAAGTCATCGAAATCCTCGACCAGAACCTTGGTCAGGGAAAGAAAAGCGGATATGGGTGATTTGAGATCGTGGGCAATGATGGAGAAAAATCTGTCTTTTTCCGCGAGTGCATTTCGAAGTTCCTCGTTGACCCGCCCTATCTCCTCTTCGGATTTTTTGCGCTCGGTGATATCGCGTACTGACGCCACGCGCATGGTTTCGCCGTTGATCTCGAAATTCCGGGCCTCAAGCTCGACAAAAAAGACTTCGCCGTTTTTCTTCACAAATCTGACTACGTAGGGCTTGGCGTATTCCTTGACGATATTCTCGCGAACAACGTCCCGATCCTCTTCATGGACAAGCAGTTCCAGAATGTTGCGACCGAGTATCTCCTGCGGTTCATAGCCGAGAATTCTGACCAGGGAGGCATTCAAATCCACGACGACACCCATTTTGTGAATGACGATTCCCTCCATGGTCAGATCGGAAAGCAATCGATAGCGCATTTCGCTCTCGCGGCATGCCAATTCCGCTGATTTGCGGTCGGAAATGGCGCGACAGAAACAGACAAACATGCCCCCGTGCTGGCTGAGGTAGGACACTGAGATTTCCACATCGAAAACACTGCCGTCCTTTCTGCGGTGTCTGCTTTCAAAAAGTTCGGAACCGTTTTCGACGATGCGCTCTATTCGCTCACCGGTCATGGCGCCATCTTCCGCTGCATCCAGGTCGCTGATGTTCAGTCCTTTGAGTTCCTCTTTCGTATATCCCGTCATGCGACAGTAGGCGTCGTTGACATCGGTCAAACGTCCATTTGCATCAATGACCCAGAATCCGTCCTGGGTAGTTTCCAGAATGGAAGTCAGGAAACTCTCCCGCTCAAACAAGGCCTTTTCCGCCCTGTCCTGATCAGTTATGTCGCTCAGAATCAGAAGCAGGCGACGCTTTTGGGCCGATTCCTGACGCTGGTTCTCGATTTTGCCCACGCAGCGCACCCGGCGATGGCTGCCCTGCAGGGTAAAGCTCAATTGCTTGCCTTCGGGATTCTTGAAAAATGCCTTGAATCGCCCCAGAAAAGACGAACGGTCCGCCGTGGCTATGAAATCAACCAGCGCCTTGCCGCCAAGCAGACGCGAGTCCCTCTCGACCATTCCGGCAAAGGTCTGGTTGGTCTGAACGATGATCCCGTTCTGGTCGATGGTCAGATATCCGACCGGGGCGTCATTGAAGAGACGTGCAAAGCGGTCCCGTGCGAGTTCAAACTGCTTCTGGGTGTCACGCAATTCCTCTATCTGAAGCTCAAGCTCGATCTGGTGCACCTGATACTCATGGAACAGGGCCTTGATCTCTTCCAGGGAAAGATTTTCGACGTTGCCGACTGAATTCGCCAGACGAGCCTCGGCCTGCTCGCGCAAAATCCTTTTCTTGGCTTCAAAAGTATCTGTCATATCCTACATGTCCTGATTGGCGGTTATCATTCACTCCCAAGAAATGAAGGCTTGATCAGGGGCGGCGAAGATGGCGAATTGGCTGCTGCCGGCTTTTTCGGCTTGCGGGAAAAATTTCTGGGCATTCAATGACCTCGTGAAGACTGGATTTCAAGGGGCTTCAAGAAAGCCGGAAGCATTGCAGCACAAAATTTTTTCTAAGGATCGCGGAGTGTTCTGATAAGCATGCTTTTCAAGCATCTCCTCCAGATTCTCCCGGCTGACCGGTTTGGAGAGATAATCATCCATGCCCGAATCAAGAAACTTCTCCCTGTCACCGGCCATGGCATAGGCGGTCAGGGCGATGATGGGAATATCCCGGTGCAAGGCCAAATCAGGTTCGCAACGAATGGCCCGGGTGGCCTCAAGACCGCCCATGACAGGCATCTGAATGTCCATGAAGACGATGTCGAAATCTCCCTCGCGCAGTAGGTTCAGCGCCTGGATGCCATTTTCGGCCAGCGTCACCGCATGGCCCGACTTTTCCAGCAATTTGCGGGTCGTGACCTGATTGGAAAAATCATCTTCAACCAGCAGCACGCGCAGCCCCTTTGCAGCTCTAACGGTCGTCTCGGCGCGCACCTTTGCGGGGGCAGCCCTCTCCAGGGACTTGAAAGGCAGGACCACATGCACCTCGGTACCCTCACCAAGAACGCTTTCCATGTAAATATGCCCACGCATGAGCTCGACCAGTCGGCGCACGATGGCCAGTCCCAGCCCGGCGCCCTGATACTTGCGGGTATAGGATCCCTCGACCTGCGCGAAAGGCCTGAACAGATCCTTGAGTTTGCCCTCCGGAATTCCGATTCCCGTGTCGTAAACGGAAAAAAGAAGTCGCTGCTCATGATCCTTTAAGGGAGCAAGCGGGACTATCTCCAGTCGGACCCGGCCCTTGTCGGTGAATTTCAGGGAGTTGCCGACCAGATTGAAGAGAATCTGGCGCAGCCTCGCCACACCGCCGACGAGAACAGACGGTAGCGCAGGATCGATGACATACTCAAGGGAGACGGTTTTTTCGACGGCATTGACGGCGAAAAGCTCGGTCACGGAATCACACAATTCGCGCAGGCTGAAGTCCTCTTCAACGACCTCCATCTTGCCCGCCTCGATCTTCGAGATATCGAGCAGATCTGTCAGTAACCGGGCCAGGCGCTCCGAGGACTTGATGGCCATGGAGACGAATTCGCGCTGCTCTTCGTCCAGGCGTGTGGTCTGCAAAAGCTGCATGAGGCCCATGACGCCATTGAGCGGTGTGCGAATCTCGTGACTCATGTTGGCCAGAAATTCCGATTTGGCCTTGTTCGCGGTTTCGGCGGCATCCCTGGCCTTGATCAACTCCATCTCGGCGTGTTTGCGTTCCGTGTCGTCCCTGAATTCGACGCTGCGGACCAGCTTTCCCTTGTAGGGGATGTTTCTGGCTTCAAGGCGCAAAGGATATTCCTCACCGTTCTTGCGCACGCCGAACGCATCATACGCTTTTTCGTACCCGGACAGGATTTTCGCCATGACCATTTCCCTTGATCTCTCGGCGATAAGCTCAAGACCGTTCATGCCGATCAATTCGTCAGTGCGGTAGCCGGTAATGGCGGACAGCCCCTGATTGCAATCTAGGATGACCCCTTTGTCATGAATTGTTATGCCTCCAAAAGAGGCATTGTGCAGGGCCTTGAAGCGGGCCTCGCTTTCCAGCAGCGATTCCTGGAAGCGCTTTTGGTCCGAGATGTCGCGTATCACCGACAGGTGCAACCCAGGCAGGAAATTCGCCACCGCGCTGTACTCGACAGTAAGATGCGCGCCGTCTTTCCGCTTGATCACATGCTGCGCAAGACGGGCCTCCTTGGATTTGAAACCCTGCCACAACTCTTTGATGCTCGATTCTGATTCATGCGCGGGCAGATCGAAAACGCTCAGCTCCAAAAGCTCTTCCCGGGAACGCCCCGTGAGACGGCAGGCGGCGGGATTCACATCAACGTACCGACCTTCATCGTCGGCAATCATGATGGCATCGAGGGAAGTGTCGAAGACGGCCTTGAACAGGACTCTGCTCTTGCGCAATTCCTCTTCGGTCTGCGTCCGGTCCACGACTGCCTGGATACTGTTCAAGAAGGCATTGATCTGCGCCACGTCGTCCTGACCGTAATCCGCATCGCGGTTGGCCACGGCGGCCACGGCAGTGATCTTGCCATGGGAAAAGAAGGGCACCACCAGAAGCCTGCTCAAAGGCACGTGGCCCCTGGGCAGCCCTTTTTTGGCGGGATGTTCCGACGCGTAGTCGTTGATGATGAGCGGGACCCGGTTGCGCACCGCCTCGCCCCACATCCCGGCTGCCGCAAACGAAAAGCACATCGGCCTGTCCTGGACAAAACAGTCCTGCATGGCGTTCTCCGACCAGGAATGCAGGGTCATGCTCTGCGCGGACTCATCGACAAAGCCGTAAAACCCGTGCTCGCTTCTGGTCATGCGCGTAAGGGATTCGAGGATGTGATCGGAAATACCCTTCAGGCCCACGCCGGAAAGCGAGGACACGCTCCAGAGCGCCGCGAGTCTGGCGTTGGCCGAGGAGATTGCCTCGTCGGCCTGCTTGCGGGCGGTGATGTCCGTGGTGAACCCTTGATAATGCGAAATTTTGCCATGGGCGTCGCGCACGGCCCTGGCGGTCCTGGACACCCAGACAATGCTGCCGTCCCGCCTTTTGAACCTGCTTTCGAAGTTGACCACTTCGCCATGAAGCTCAAGCAGCCGCTTGAACTCCTCCCTTTCGGCCGGATCCACGTAGAGCTGCGATGCGATGTCGGTGATGAAGGCCAGGACATCCTCGAGCGAATCGTAGCCGAACATCCTGGCCCAGGCGGGGTTTACGTACAGATATCGACCGCCGGGAGTGGAAGAGAACACGCCGATGGGAGCGCTTACCAGAAGGTCATCCACATCCTTTAAGCCATGAAGTTGCGAGGCCTGCCTTGCTGTCTGATCAGAAGCCATGAAAGACTCCGCAAAATAGCGACACTGCCATCAGAGGCTCCATGGTATGCTGGCAAAAAGTGGGGAATGGATTCAAAAATGCCTCGAGTAAAAAATAATTTCGAATTACGAGAATAATCTTGGAAGCACCTGCCGGTTGCATTTTTGTCCCACTTATCAGGGATTGATCTTGCATCAGGGGGGCAGGCAAACGCGAATCAAAAGCTTGATTCCAGCACTCACCTGCTATTTCCAAAATAACCGATTTTTCGGAGACAAGTCTTTTCGTAAGACATTTTTTCCCAGGATGCTTCGGAAGTCAAAACATTTGTCCAGGAGTTTTTTTTGAGCACTATTTTGGCAAGTTAAATAAATGTTGCGGCAAGACAATCCACTGCAGGTTCCTCGGACAATGCAGATGCTTGCCCAAAAAATATGTCATACAATAAACGTATGACAAAAATATACGGAATGTTGTTTTCGTCATGAATCGCGATCAAGACCATGTGCCTGCGTGTCGCATATCTCATGATCACGATTCGCCGTGAGAATTTTTTCATCAAACCGGGCGAGATGGCGCAGAAAGGGGCAGACCCCCATCCTTGAAATTCAGCGACTTCTCGACTACGTATCATGATCTCCACATTTCAAGCAGTTGGGAACAATTTTGTACACAGATCTCCTGCAGTTTATTTTCAGCGGCCTGACAGGCGGTGCCATCTATGCGCTCATCGCCCTTGGCTTCTGCGTGGTCAGCAACACCATGGGCATCGTCAACTTCATCCAGGTCGATTTCGTTACCCTGGGCGGAATGTTCATGTTCTCGGCGCTCTTCGCCCTGGGACTGCCGACCATCCCGGCGCTTGTGCTGGCTGTCTGCCTCGTGGCCCTGGTGGCCATGATTGTCGAGCGGGTAGGCTTGCGCCCGGCAAGATCGGACAACCATCTGGTGCTCATCTTTTTGACCGTGGGCCTGTCCATCATTCTGCGCGGAATCATCAAGATCGTGTGGGGCAAGAACCGCATGGCGGTCCCCCCGCTGACCCCTGATGTTCCGGTCCAGATCCTGGGCGCGAGCGTCTTGCCCCAGGCCTTGTGGATCCTGGGCCTGACCATGATTGCCATCGCTGTCCTGACCTGGTTTTTTCACCGGACCTCGCTGGGCCTGTGCATGCGCGCCGTGGCCTCCAATCCCACGGCAGCGGCCGTAGTCGGCATTGCATCGGGCCGCATCCGCCTGACCAGCTACGCCATCGCCGGAGCCCTGGGCGGCTTGGCCGGAGTGCTGGTCACGCCCATCACCACGCTCAACTACGATGTAGGAGTGCTGCTGGGCCTCAAGGGATTCGCCGCCGCCATCCTCGGCGGCTTCGGCTCATTCCCCGGAGCCATCCTTGGCGGCCTGGGCCTTGGACTTCTGGAATCACTGTCCGCAGGATATCTTTCCAGTGCCTACAAGGATGTTGTCGCCTTCGTGGTCCTGCTGCTGGTCCTCTTCGTCCGCCCCAAGGGGTTGTTGGGCAAGTGAGACTTTTCCCTGATTGATTTTAAGCTTTCCTTTTACATACAGCGCACAACCAAGGCTTGGCGGGATGGGATTTTTGATGGCCGACTGTTTGACTGAGCCAGGCATCGTTGGCTTGACCGTTGCCCGGCGAGTTTGGCAATGCGCGCGTCCTGCACGCGACGGCCAAGCCTTACGAGGCCCGCGAAGGAGTTTCGGCCAGCGACGATCCCATCCCGCCAGGCCGACGCCATAGATCGAAAATGGGCAGGCACGGGGGCATGCCCCTACGACGGCCACCCTCTCTTGCCGTTCTCGACTTCTTCACGGCAAAACACTAATTTACGCACTTTACCCCCGGCCAAATCGATTATACTTTCCCGGCCCAGACGACACCATTCTTCAAGGACGCTCATGACCGGCAGACAAAACCTACTCTACTTCCTCTCCCTGCACCGGACAGGAATCTTCGTATCCCTCATGGCCGCGGCCCTGATCCTCTTCCCCTACATCGAGGACAACCCCTACACCCTGGGCCTGACAAATCTCATCGCCATCAACGCCATCGTGGTCCTGGGCCTGAACCTGTTCATCGGCTATGCCGGACAGATCTCACTCGGTCATGCCGCTTTTTTCGGCCTTGGCGCCTATGGTTCGGCCATTGCCACCGTCACCTACGGGCTGCCCCCCTGGCCATCCATGTTTCTGGTCGCGGTGCTGGTGGGCCTGGTCGCCCTGGGCGTGGGCATCCCGGTCCTGCGCCTCTCGGGCCACTATCTGGCCATGGCCACGCTTGGACTGAACTACGTCGTGCACACCATCCTGCTGCAGTGGGACGAGGTCACGGGCGGCCCCAGCGGATTCGCGGGAATCCCCAGCCTGTCCGTGGCTGACGTGGTCTTCGATGATCCGGTCAGCCTGCACTATCTGTTGTGGGGATTCACCATGGCCTGCCTGCTGCTGTGCCTCAATCTGGTGCGCAGCGGCGTAGGCCGGGGCCTGGCCGCCCTGGCCGGAGACGAGACGGCGGCAGCGAGCCTGGGCGTCGATACCCGCGCCGCCAAGGTCAAGGTCTTCGTGCTTTCGG
This sequence comes from Deltaproteobacteria bacterium HGW-Deltaproteobacteria-18, assembly GCA_002841885.1. Taxonomy (NCBI): domain Bacteria; class Deltaproteobacteria; species Deltaproteobacteria bacterium HGW-Deltaproteobacteria-18. The sequence goes on along the minus strand of PHBE01000021.1, from coordinate 14,593 downwards.
CCGTGCTCGCATCCCTGGCCGGGAGCCTTTTCGCCCACTGCTATTCCTACGTGAGCCCGGACACCTTTGGCATCTTCACCTCGACGGACATGGTCATCATGGTCGTGGTCGGCGGGATGGGCTCCATCTGGGGTTCGGTTTTCGGCGCGGCATTTCTGACCTTGCTCCCGGAATGGATGGAGGTCTTCGACACCTACAAGGATTTCGTGCACGGAGGCATTCTGGTGCTTGTTCTCATGTTTCTGCCGCAGGGCCTGATCACGGGCCTGACCGACATGATCCGGGTGCGGCTCGCCCTGTGGAGGCGCGACCATGCTGCGGCTTGACGGTCTGAGCAAATTTTTCGGAGGCCTGCCCGCACTGCAGAACGTTTGCATCAGCGTGCCCGCCGGACAGCTGACAGCCCTCATCGGCCCCAACGGCGCAGGCAAGAGCACGCTCATCAACTGCATGACCGGCGTGCTCTCCCCCTCAAGCGGGTCCATACGCTTCATGGACCAGGAAATCGCGGGGCTGCCGGCCCACCGCATCACGCGTCTCGGCATCCACCGCACTTTTCAGAACCTGCGTCTTTTCCCGCGTCTCTCGGTGCTGGACAACGTGCTGACCGGCCTGACCTGCGAAGGTGGCGAGTCCATGTTCATGGCCATGCTGCGCCTGCCCTATCTGCGGCATCGCGAGCGGCAGCTGCGGCTGCGGGCGCTTGAGGCAATGGATCAGTTCGGACTGGCCGACAAGGCCAACTGGCCCGCCGGAGTGCTGGCCTACGGTGACAAGAAACGGGTCGAGCTGGCGCGGGCCATTGTCGGCAAGCCCAAACTGCTCCTTCTCGACGAGCCCGTGGCCGGCCTCAACGCAGAAGAAACGGCGGCCGTGGGCGATCAGCTCAAGAACCTGCGCCGCGCAGGACACACCATTTTACTGGTCGAACACGACATGGACCTGGTCATGAACATCGCGGATCTGGTGGTGGTGCTGGACAGCGGCTGCTGCATCGCCACGGGCACGGCTGACGAAGTCCGCCGCAACCCGCTGGTGCTCGAAGCCTATCTTGGAAGAATGGAGGCCACGGCCTGATGCTGACCATAAAAAATCTGACGGCGCATTACGGAGCTGCCCAGGCCCTGTTCGGAATCGACATGGAGGTCGCGGCCGGGCAGACCGTGGCTCTGGTGGGGGCCAACGGCGCGGGCAAGAGCACCCTGCTCAAATGCGTGATGGGCCTGGTCAAGCCTACCGGCGGAGAGATCCTCCTCGACGGCAAGACCGTTACCGGCTCAAGCCCCGCGCGCATGGTCCGCCACGGACTGGCCCTGTCCCCCGAAGGGCGAGAGGTGTTCGCCCAGCTCTCGGTGCTGGAGAACCTGCAGCTCGGCGCGATCCCCTTGAGCCTGGCCAAGGCCGAGGAAACCCGGCGCATGGAAGAGATCTTCACCCGCTTTCCAAAGCTCAAGGAACGACGGCAGCAACTGGCCGGAACCCTGTCCGGCGGCGAACAGCAAATGCTGGCCATGGGCCGGGCGCTGATGGCGGCGCCCCGCCTGCTGCTTCTGGACGAACCCAGCCTGGGCCTGGCTCCTCTCATCACGGACGAAATCTTTTCCATTATCCACCAGCTCGCCCGGGCCGGCACGACCATCTTCATCGTCGAACAGAACGCCGCCCGCGCGCTGTCCGCCTCGGACACGGCCTATCTTCTGGCCGGGGGCCGCATCGTCGAGCAGGGCCAGAGCCGCGACCTGCTCCTGGACCCGTCCCTGCGCGCCGCCTTTCTGGGCGCGGCCAGTCACGACAACCCTTCCGCCAGCCGCCTTGGTGCGGCCGGGCTGACCAATATCCGTTTGGAGAAACCTCCCATGCACAAAAACTTCATGCCCTCCTTTAACTCTACGGAAGAACTCAAGACCCATCAGCTGCAAGGACTCAAATGGACGGTACGCCATGCCTTCGAAGGCTCCCCTGCCTACCGCGCCAAGCTGGAGGCGGCCGGGATCACGCCCGATTCGATCCAGAGCCTGGACGACCTGCAGCGCCTGCCCTTCACTACCACCGATGATCTGCGCGACGGCTATCCCTTCCCCTTGAGGAGCGTGCCCTTCGAGCAGCTGGTACGCGTGCATGCCAGCTCCGGCACCACGGGCAAGCGCAAGGTGCTCTGCTACACGCAAAAGGATCTCGACGACTGGACCGACATGTTCGCCCGCTGCTACCAGAGCGCGGGCGTCAATTCCCTGGACCGGGTTCAGATCGCCGTGGGCTACGGAGTCTGGACGGCGGGCATGGGCTTTCAGCTCGGCTGCGAGAAGGTCGGCGCCATGGCCGTGCCGGTGGGGCCCGGCAACATCGACATGCACATCCAGTTCCTGCTCGATTTCCAGTCCACGGTCTTCTGCTCCACGGCCTCCATGGCACTGCTCATGGCCGAAGAAATCCACAAGCGCGGCATCGCGGACAAGATCGCGGTCAGAAAGATCATCTACGGCTCCGAACGCTCCAGCCGATCCATGCGCAAGAAGATCTCCGAGCTCTTCGGCGGGGCCGAACTTTTCGACATCACCGGCCTGACCGAACTCTACGGCCCGGGCGCGGGCATCGAATGCTCCGATCACGACTGCATCCATTACTGGAGCGACTACTACCTGATGGAGATCCTCGATCCCCAGACGCTAAAGCCGCTGCCCGACGGCGAATGGGGAGAGATGGTCATCACCACCCTGTGCAAGGAGGGTTCGCCGCTGATCCGCTACCGCACCCGCGACATCACGCGCATCATCCCCGATGCCTGCACCTGCGGCAGCATCATGCCCAGGCATTCGCGCATCAAGGGCCGCTCCGACGACACCATCAAGTTCAGAGGCGTGAACATCTACCCCAGTTCCATTGACACCATCCTTTCGGCGGTGCCCGGCCTTGGCTCGGAATATCAGATCCACCTGACCCGGGACGACGGAGGGCGTGACAATCTGCGCCTCGTCATCGAACGCGCCGAAGGCGTGCCTTCGGGCCGAAGCCCCGAACTGGCGCATGAGGCTGGACATCAGATAAAGAAGCAGCTCATGGTCACGGTGGACCTCGAGCTGGTCGACTACGGCAGTCTGCCCCGTTCGGAACGCAAGAGCCAGCGGGTTTTCGACAGCCGGATTCAGGACGAGATCGTTTGATTCTGACAGGCCGCCCCAAAACGGCGATCTGCTGTGCCAACTTTTGAATTTTCAAGGCAGTCAGTTAAGACCGGGCCATCACGGCATCAATCAATCTGAAGAGGAGAAAATGACATGCGCAAGATTTTCGGTTTTCTAAGCTGTCTCATGCTGCTGGCTTCCCCGGTTCTGGCCGAGGACACCATCAAGCTGGGCGCGTTTTTCGACCTGTCGGGCCGGGCGTCTTTCATCGGCACTCCCAGCAAGCTTGTCGCCGAGATGCTCGTCGACAAGATCAACGCCGAAGGCGGGATCGGCGGCAGGAAGATCGAGCTGATCATCGCCGATACCGAAGGCGATCCGGCAAAATCCGCCAACATCGCCACCAAGTTCATCTTCAAGGACAAGGTCGTGGCCCTGGTCGGCCCGACTCTGACCGACACGGGCATGAACGTGAAGAAAATTGTCCACTCCGCCAAGATCCCCGTCGTCATGACCGTCGGCGGAGACCCGGTCATCATGGGCGGCAAGTTCGGCCCCTTTGATTGGATCTTCAAATCGCCCCAGCGCTCCAAGATCGCGGTCGAGCGCCTTTTCACCTATTTGAAAGACAAGGGCCTGACCAAGGTCGCCCTGCTTTCGGCCGATGACGGCTTCGGCAAGGACGGCCTGCGCTGGATGGAAGAGCTGGCTCCGACTTTCGGCATTGAAATGCTGATCAAGGAGTCCTTCGGCGCCCGCGACACGGACATGACCGCACAGCTGACCAAGGCCAAGAACGCAGGTCCCCAGGCCCTCATCGTCTGGACCACCGGTCCGGCCGGCGTCATCAGCGCCAAGAACGTGGCCCAGCTCGGCATCGACCTGCCCCTCTTCCAGTGCCACGGCCTGCCCGATCCCAAGTACATAGAGCTGGCCGGCCCGGCGAGCGAAGGCAATCGCATGCCCGCCACCAAGCTTATGGTCGTGGACGAACTGCCTGACACGGACCCGCAGAAGGCCGTAATCCAGGAATTCGTCAAGCTCTACATCGAGAAGGGCTATGACAAGCAGTTCCCCATCAATACCCACTCAGGCTACGCTTGGGACGCCATCATGCTCATCGCCAAGGCCATCGAGAAGGCCGGCACCGAACCCGAAGCCCTGCGCGCGGCCATTGAGAGCACGCAGAATTACGTAGGCATCTCGGGCATCTATAACCTGACCCCCGAAGACCACAACGGTCTGGACGTGGACTCCATGGTCATGGTTCAGGTCAAGGACGGCAAGTTCGTTCTGGCGGATTGATCGATCCTGCGCCATGAGAGCAGAAAAGCCTCTCCTTCACGGGGGAGGCTTTTTTTTTTGGAGGGGATCGGGAGGAATGGTCATTGGAAACGGGGATGCCCCCATATTTGATCGAGCTCACGTTACCTGATCGGGGCCGCCTCATGGCCGCAGATGTTTCAGGTCGGAGACGAAACGTTGCGCGTCTGACCCTAAATGGATATTTACATGTGACACCCAAACCCTTCGACAGGAAGAAAAATGAAAGAAATCAGCAAACTGCTTGATAACAACAAGATATGGGCCCAGAAAGTAGAAAAGAACATTCCCGGCTTCTTCCGCAAGCTGGAAAACCAGCACAAGCCCAAGTTCCTGTGGATAGGCTGCTCCGACAGCCGCGTGCCCGCTGACCAGCTCATAGGCGTCATGCCCGGCGAAGTCTTCGTGCACCGCAACATCTCCAACCAGGTCATAAATACCGACATAAACCTGATGTGCGTCCTGCAGTACGCCATCGACGTGCTCAAGGTGAAGCACATCATCGTCTGCGGTCATTACGGCTGCGGAGGCATCGACGCGGTCATGAAGGATCAGACCCCTGGCCTTTTGGCCCATTGGCTGGAAAACGTGCACGACCTGATGGAACGCAAGGGGCGGCCGAACCTCGATGACATGTGCGAACTCAACGTCAAGCTGCAGATCCGCAATCTGGCCCTGAACAGCATCGTTCGCAAGGCGTGGCAGCGTGGCCGCAACCTCTACCTGCATGGCTGGATCTATTCCGTGTCCAACGGCCTGATCCACGATCTGTGCATCACGCGCGGCCCGGACAAGCAGGAAAAAGAAGACATTGAAGCGGCGCTGCTTCTAAAACAACAGGGAACGCTGTAATGAATAAACTGATCCTGGTGGCGATTTCCGTCTGCATGACGCTGTGGGGCTGCGTGCATTCGCCAGAAGGGCATTCCAGCCGCGATTCGCTGGATTGGGCCGGAATTTACGCCGGCATCCTGCCCTGCGCCGACTGCCCCGGCATTCACACCACCATGACCTTGAACCCGGACCAGACCTATGTACGTGTGACACGTTACGAAGAGAGGAAGGACGGGACCTTTGAGCAGAAGGGCGTGTTTTCCTGGAGTCCGGACGGATCCGCCATTATCCTGGACGATGAAAAGTCCCCTGCCTACAAGGTTGGGGAAAACGCCCTGTTTCACCTCGACATGGCCGGTCAGGTCATCATCGGCGATCTGGCCGAGAGCTACGTGCTGCGCAAGCAGCCCGCCATGCCTTTGGACCTGACGGGCAAATGCATTCTGGACACCCGCTGGAGACTGGTGGAACTTTTTGGAAAACCCGTGGCAGAGAATACGCGCTTTCCATTCATACTCCTCGATGCCCAGGCGGGGCGCATTTCGGGTTTCGGGGGGTGCAACAGTATCAGCGGCTCCTACGAACTCAAGGCCGGCAAGCGAATCCGATTCACGAACATGGCCAGCACCATGATGGCCTGTCCTGACATGGACACGGAACAGGAGTTCTTCAATGTGCTGGCCATGACGGACAATTTCGCCTGCAACGGAAAAACTCTTTTCCTGCACAAGGCGCGCATGGCTCCCTTGGCCAGATTCGAGGCCGTTCCCTGACCCTCTGATACCAGGGTTCCTCATGGAGCCCTGGATTTTCAGCTCCAATGCGCCTTTTTGCTTGCTCTGTTCCCACGATCTTCCTATTTGTTCGCCCATGCCAGAAAACAGCCCCATTCGTTTGAACAAATTTCTTGCCGATGCCGGCATGGCCTCCCGTCGCGGAGCAGACGCCCTGATCCAGGGCGGACGAGTCTGCGTGAACGGACTCATCCAGCGCGAGCCCGGGACCAGGGTCATACCCGGCCAGGATACGGTGCTCCTTGACGGCGCCCCGATCTCGGCCAAGCAGGACGCCTCCTGCGCCTATATCATGCTGCACAAGCCCGTGCACACCGTGACCACGGTCAATGACCCACAGGGCCGCAAGACCGTCGTGGATCTGCTGCCCGAAGAGCTTCGCACACAGCGACTCTTTCCCGTGGGACGGCTTGATTACATGTCGGAAGGTCTGCTGCTGCTGACCAATGACGGCGAGGTCACACTGCGCCTGACGCATCCAAGCTACGAGCATCCTAAAAAATATGAAGTGCTGGTGCGCGAGGCGGTGACGGAGAAATCCCTACGCATCATGCGGCAGGGCATGCGCCTGCAGGAAGGGGAACGGCTGGCGCCGGTGGAGGTCGAGACAACGATGGACGCCAATGGGGCAACGCTCATGCGCATGACCCTGCGCCAGGGCGTGAACCGTCAGATCCGCCGCATGTGCCGCGACCTTGGGCTGACCATCCTGCGCCTGCGCCGGGTGGAATTGGGACCGTTGTTCCTGGGTAATCTTGAGCCCGGGAAATGGCGTGCCTTGACGGAGGCCGAAATCCAGACCCTGAAATCAAGCCTTGGTCTGAACTGACCATGGAGACACATGAATAGCCTCGCAAGCAAACCAATTACCGGATTTTTGTGCTCGGTCCTGCTGTTGCTGCTACTGGAGGCGGGAGCGGCCTTGCTGCTCGTGAGCGGGGTCAGCACGGCCGATGACGGCGCGACCCTGCCGCGCATGACCCTCCTTGGAGACCTGCACGGGACTTTTGCCGATCTTGAAGGGAAAAGCGTTGCCTTTGAAGACCTGCAGGGCAAGGTCGTGGTCATCAATCTGTGGGCCACCTGGTGCCCGCCGTGCCGGACGGAGATGCCGTTTCTGGAGAATCTGTGGAAGAATTTTCAGGACGATGACAGGGTCCGGGTGCTCTGCATCAGCAAGGAAACCGCAGCGGAAGTGCGCAAGGACCCTCTGGCTGAATCCCTGACCATGCCCCTGTACGTATTTACCTCGTCCGTGCCGCCGGAACTGGATGCCGAGGCTTTGCCCACGACGTACATATTCAATCGCGAAGGCCGCGTGGTCTTCGCGCATACGGGCATGGCCCAGTGGGATGCGCCGGAGATCGTGGCCTATCTTGATGCCCTGTCCAAAGCGAAGGTCGATTAGGAACGGGTGTGGGCCAGAACCTTGCGAAACGATTCCCGGTTGGAATCCCAGTGCAGATGGGCACCGACATCCTGGGCGTCAAACCAGTAATACGCGATATGCTCCACGGAGAGGACCACCTTCTCGGTTCTTACCCGCGCCAGATAGATGGGCTTGCGCAGCTCGATACGCGCGTCGGGAATGCAGAAGGAGAACTCGGGGATGACCACCTCCAGCTGCTCCTCCGTCAGCGCAACGCCCGTCTCCTCCAGAACTTCACGCAGACAGGCCTCGGTGCAGGGCTCGTCGGGGCCTCGGCCTCCGGTCACGGGTTGCCAGTATTCGTCGTGGCGATGGGTAACGGGGCAGCGCAGCAGCAGAAATCGGTCTTCCAGATCGTTGTAAAGCCAGCATTCGATACTGTATTTTATCATGGGACAACTCTTTTGCACCACCGCCAGCCCCAGTCAAGTAAAACAAGCCCCAGTCGAGCAGGGATGCGCCGATGAGCTTCGCGACCCTTGCGGAATATGGCCGCGACTATTGTGTCATCGACACGCACAATCTCTTCGTAGGCACCACCCTTGAGGATGAAATCCTGCTTCTTGGAGCGGACGACGGAATTTTTTCCACCATCGCCCGGGAGTGCTCGCGCTTCGGCCTGGAGCTGGAACACGGCCGCAAGCTTTCGTCCTATTCAGGGGGTGAGCAGAGCATCATCTGCTGCCTGCTGCTCATGAACCTGCTGCCCAAGGAAAAGCTTTCCATCCTTCTGGTCCATGTGCTCGAGACCCTGTCCCCCCGCAATCGAGACCTGCTTCTGGACAGATTCACCGCCCTGCTTCCGGCCGCCTCGCTTTCATCCCTGACGGAAAAAGGACCCAAACTCGTGACCGACCATGCTTGAACTCGCCGCACAAACCTTTCCTGTCACGCATGCAGGGCTGAACTTCGTCCTCGACCGCCCTCTTGAATTGCCGCAGCACAGCTGCCTTTATCTGAGCGGGGACAACGGCGCGGGCAAGAGCACCTTTCTGGAGCATGTCCTCATCCCGAACCTGCGCAGGAAACACAGCCTGCTCTATCTGGCCCAGGACATGGACCTGCAGCAGAACACCATCCGCACCACCCTGGCGCTGCTCGGGCACGATGTCCCCGAAACCCTGGCGGACATGACCGTGGCCTGGGTCAGGACCAGCGGATGCCGGGAAATCATCATCCTCGATGAATTCGACAAATACGTCAGCGACGAGCAGATGCAGGCCCTGAACCTGCCCGGGTTCAGCTGGGTCATACAAGTCTCGCATCTGCCGCGCCGTGAGATATGCACCGAATTTCCCCACGGCTTCGAACTGGTCTTCGACCGACAGCAGGGAAAGAACGTAACCTTGAGGCTCACACAGTTATGGCCACGTTGAAGCTGCTCGTTATCTTCGGTCTGCTCGGAACCTATTTCCGGTTTTTCGTCTTCGGGGCCGGGTATGAGCAGGTGGATTTGCAGGCCGGGCTGCTGCTTGCTTTCCTGGCTGTCAGCATCTGGAGGAATGGCCTTAGGGGAACCATGCAGGCCGTGTGGTTCATCCTGCCCTTTGTGCTGTCCCTGACCCTTTTCGGTGCGATTTTTCAGTGGGCCGAGCTGCTTGGTCGCAACGACTGGATTCATGATTCGCTCATAAAGGCCGTGGTCTTTCCCAACTCCTTCCTGGCAGTGAAGCTCGGCCTTGAAGCCATCACCTTCCGCGATCTCGTCCATCTTCCGCTCGGCGCGGGGGGGCGACGCAACGCCATCGTCTTGAAGGCCGTGATGGAAAAATGTACTCCGCTGCTACACCGTTACCGCTTTTTCATGGACCTGACCCCGCATTTCGAAGGCCGCCGCGGAGCCAGGTTCCAGCGGCTCTGCGCGGTCATCGTGGCCGCCTACATCAGCATTTACAGCCATGCCGAAAAGACCCAGGCCCTGTTTGACCACCGCACACTACATCTGAGGAAAGAAAAATGAAAAATATCAAGATCGCCGCCCTGTCCATCGTGGCCCTGACCTGTCTGACCACCCTCTTCGTACGCATCCCGCTGCCAAGCCGGGGGTATTTCAACGTGGGAGATGTGGCCGTGGTCTTCGGCGGACTGGTCCTTGGCTTCATGAATCCGAAACAGGGAGTGGTATGGGCGCTGGCCGCGTGCGGCATCGGTTCGGCCCTGGCCGACATTCTGGGCGGATTCGCGGTCTTCGCCCCCCTGACGCTCGTCGCCAAGGGCGCGGAAGGCGCGCTGGCCGCCGTGGCCGCAAGCAGGGTCGGAGTCGCTCGCTACATCATGCTCGGCCTTGGTGGACTGGCCATGGTCGGAGCGTACTTCATCGGCGAGGTGATGATGCCCAACATCGGTCTGCAGGGCGCGGTGGCGGAGATTCTGCCCAACGTGATCCAGGCCGCGGGCGGCGCATTAGGCGGCATGTTCGCGGCCACGGCACTCAAGAAGACGGGAATGATCTGATTTTGTCCTACTCGGCAGCGACGTCCCGGAGCAAAACATGGGCCGGGTCGTCGCTATCGGGCCTAGAAAGTTCCTCGCCCTGCCCCGACTCCTGCTTTCGCAATTTGTATGCTCATTGCACGTAAAGCTATCTATCGTTGACTTTTCAAAAACAAAAAAAAGCAAAACCGCGGGCCGCCACCAGGCAGACCGCGGTTTTGCGTTTGGAGGGAGAATTCTATCGTTTTTCGTGCACTTCCCAGTCCGCCACTTCACCATCTTCCACTTCTTCCCAGCCGCTGAACATGGCCGAGATGTGGCTGGTCAGGGTGTGCCCGGTGGTGGTCATGTAGACGTGGATTATGATGAAAGCCAGGATGGCGAAGGCACAGGCCAGGTGGATCAGCGCCAGCAGGCGCAGGTCCAGGAAGGTCAGGTCCCAGATGGCCCAGTCGTTGTAGAGCCAGTAGAGAAGGCCCGTGCCCATCTGCAGCGTCAGCAGGATCGCCGTGAGGCCAAGGTAGGTCAGCCGCTGCAGGGGATTGTGCTTGGCTTGTTTGGACTTCTTGACCGGGTGGGGAAGGCCTTTGAAAATGCCCGATGAATAGTAGCCTATGACCTCGAAGAGCTTCTTGGTGGTAGGGATGTACTGCCGCCATTCACCCGTGGTCACGACCCAGAAGACGATGAAGATGAAGAGGATGACCCAGGTCAGGCCAAGGTAGTTGTGGTACTCCACCGCTTTCTGAAAACCGAAGAGCGTGAAGGCGCCATGAACCTCGAAGCCGGTCAAGAGGAGCAGGAAAATGAGCAGGGACTGCACCCAATGCCAGAACCGCTCGAATCGCGTGTACAGGTAGATTTTCTTTTTTGTGCTCATGTCATTACTCCTTGCGACGTCCGACGCTGCTCAAGAAACGCCCCAGTCCGTGCAGCACGACACCCAGGGCCGAGGCCGCAACCATGGCCCAACCGCCCATGTTCAGCAGTTGCACCGAATCGCGGCCAGGCATGTAGAAGCCTTCGAGGTGTTCGAGCCTGCCGCCCTTGGCATGACATTCCACACAGGCCACGGCCTGTTCCTTGGGCGCGACCATGTGGGTAATGGGAAACACGTATTCCGTATCCACGAAATCATATTCGCCGCTGTAGGGAAGTTCGTTGTATTCCTGTCCGATTGCGATGGCCCTGTTCCAGTCGGAGTCGGCCCAATAGGCGCCCGATCCCTTGGGGCCGAAGAGCTTGGGGATGACCATGGTCTTGTTGACCTTGTCGTAAGGGGTCTTGCCGGTGTGCACCTTGAAAGGGAAGATGCGCGAATTGGGGTCGCTGATGTCGCCAATGGGCCAGGAAACACGCACCGTGGAGGACGGATCGATCACGTCCCGGGCCGTGGTGCCCCGGATGGAACCGTTGAACCATTCGTAACGCGGAACCATGTTCTTGCCCCAGATGAAGGAGCCTTTCTTGGGATCGTAATCGGACTTGCCGAACTCGTCCTTCTTCACTTCCCGTTTCTTGTCCCCGGCCGCGGACCAGTCCCAATGCATCTTGGTCGGGTTGATGCGGGCATACGTCGGGATGTGGCAGGCCTGACAGGAGACCTTGTCGGTGTGGTCATTGGCCTTCTGGTTCGTCTTGTGCGGCTGGGCCCCGTGGCAGGATTCGCACATGATCTTGGGTGTCAGATCGTCTTCCAGGAGACTCTTGCGTTCCTTGGAAGCCGGAGTGGCATAGATACGGCCGGCGATGTTGTGCGCATTGGTGGTATGGCAGCGGCTGCAGTCGAAGTTCTGACCATCCGTACCCATGTGCACGTCGAGCTGTTTGTTGGGCATGGCCATGGACGAGTCCAGATCACCGTGCTTCACCGCGTCACCGCCGCCTCCGTAAAAATGGCAGGTGCCGCAATTGTCGCGACCCGGCCGGCCCACCGACTGCGCCACAGCGTTGTAATCCGGAGGCAGGAACTCCGTCTTGCCGTCGAACATGGTCGCTTCGGTGACGGGATATCCGGCCTTGGTCGGAAATTTTTTATAGGTGCCGGTCTGCTCGTGGCAGACGAGACAGTCCACCGTTTCGGCCTTGCTGAAATCGAAATTCTTATCCTTCCACCCGTAGCCGATATGACAGGAAGTGCAGCGAGGCTCGTTGGACCCCACGCTGATGCAGAAATTGTTGACCGAAATTCCGCCCTTGCCCGTATCACCGCTGGGGTCGGCCGGATCCTTCCAGGTCCAGTGAATGGTTTTGTGAAGCTGCATGGCGGCCTGATTGTGGCAGGTCAGGCAGGCCTTGGTCACATCCTCGGGACTCGCGAATTCCTGTTTCAAGATGGGATGTTGAGAGTGGTCGGCGGTGATCCATTTCTGGGCGTCATTCTTGACGGTCTGCCGCGCCAGCGCCCGGCCCGGCGCTTCGCTGTCATCCTCCTGCTGGGCCCAAGATCCAACGGGCCAGAGACAAAAGGCAAGAGCACCGCAAAGGACTGCCTTCCATAACGTCTGATTCATAGTTCCTCCATAAAAACTGAAGTGGAAAACAAGGAGAAATTCATTTCAGACAATTTTGTACCATAAAATACAATTCAGGCAACCCAAGAACTCATTGTTCAAAACAAATCGGACTTAAAACGTCAGAATTATGCCGAAAAAAACAATACACAAACTGATATTGTGAAAAAAATGCAAAGGAAAGGATGGGAATTCAGGCGTAAAAGGCGGGAGCTTTATAAAGAAGGAGCCTAATCTGTTTTGAGCAAAGACTTCAGGCTTGCGTGCAGCGTCGAAGCCTTTTTGGGGCCAAGGCCCGGCAAGGACGCCAGCTCTTCGACCTCGGCGCGGATCATGGCCTCGACCGAACCGAAATGCTCCCATAGGAGCCGGGCGGTTTTGGGACCGACTCCCGACAACTTGTCAAGCTCCGATGAGAGTTGCGCGGCGCGCTTGTGGCGGCGCAGACGGGAGATGATGTAGCGGTGGGCGGTGTCTCGGACATGTTGCAAAAGCAGCATCTCCGGGCTGCCGGGACGAATGGCCAGAGGGTTTTTACGGCCAGGGCGGAATATGACGTCGCCCAGTTCCCCGGCCCGGCGGCTCTCGCCCTTGGCGATGGCGGCCAGAGGAATGTCCACCGCCCCGTTGTCGGCCATGGCTCGCTCCACACTACTCAACTGGCCCTTGCCGCCATCGATCAGGAGCAGGTCCGGCCAGGGCGGGCCGGACTTGAGACGACGGGCGACAAACGAGGCCAGGGCCAGGTAATCATCGGCAGTGCCCTCCAGTTCCGGAAAGGAATACGTGCGGTAGGCGCTCTTCTCCTCGCGGCCGTCAACAAAGACGACCATGCCCACGCGCATGCCTTCGCCCTGGATGTGCGAGGCGTCCACGCACTCGATCCGCTCCACGACCCCGTCCATGCCAAGCGCACGTCCAAGCTCGGCCGGAGTTGTCGTGGTGCGCCGCGTGCGGGTCGCCTGGGCCTTGGCGTTGGTTGCGGCGATATCGACCAGACGCCGCTCCTGATCACCGCGCGCCTTGGCCAAACTCACCCTGCCACCGCGCATGTCGGCCAGGGCGTCTTCCAGGGCCGGGTCCAGAGCGCCAAAAGCCGTGATGATCCGGGACGGAATGAAACGCTCGGGCGTGTAGTACTGCATGGAAAACGAGTCCGTAAGACGGGTCTGGTCTTCGGGCGTCTCCACCGACGCATCCGGAAACCAGAAGCTCTGGCCGTCAATGATGCGTCCCTGGCGCACAAAGACTATGGCCAGAGCCGCGCCGTTCTCGTTGCCATGCACGCCGATGACATCCAGATCGCGCCCGTCGGAGAGCACTGCCGCCTGACGCTCCACGGTTTCACGCAGGGCGCGGATGCTGTCCCGAAGCCGGGCCGCGCCCTCGAAATCAAGGGCATCGGCCAGGGTCATCATCTGGGTTTGCAGCCCGGCCATCAGTTCGTCGGATTTTCCAGACAGGAAAAGCTCGACCCTGCGCACGACCTGTCGGTAGTCCTCTTCGGAGACGGGCAGGCAGCACGGCCCGAGACAACGCCCGATGTGGTACTGCAGGCAGGGCCGGGTGCGGTTTGCAAAGACCGTGTCCCGGCATTTGCGCAACGGGAAAAGGCGATCAATGACCCGTTTGGTTTCGCGCGCGGCAAGGGCAGAGGTGAAAGGGCCGAAAAAGACGGATCCGTCGCGCAGCACCTTGCGGGTCAAACGCAGGGCCGGAAACGGATGATTCCTGGACAGGCAGAAAAGGACGTACTCCTTGTCGTCGCGCAGGACGATGTTGTATTTCGGACGGTGCTTCTTGATCAGGCTCGCCTCAAGCAGCAACGCCTCCTTTTCCGTGGCCGTGCACAGATAGTCGATAGTCTCAACCCTTGGCATCATGATCCGCACCTTGGGCGGCATGCGATGGTCCGGCTGAAAGTAGGATGCCAGGCGACGGCGCAGATGCTTGGCCTTGCCCACATAAATGATTCTGCCCGCGGCGTTCTTCATCAGATACACGCCCGGGCAGGTGGGAAAAGTCGGCAGGATTTCGCGGGAGATCATCTGCGGCGTTTGCGCGGCGGGCGCTTCCGGGGCGGCCGGCCCTGCTGTCCCCGGGAATCCGTGCGCAGGGCCTGGGGATTTTCGGCTTCGACTTCAC